>CAYMBB010000030.1:12551-14847 GCA_964388515.1 uncultured Anaerolineaceae bacterium | reverse complement strand
CCTCGGTCGGGCTCGCCGCCTGCTCGCGGGCTCGCCCCGGAACCACCTGGCCGGGCGTGCCCGACATGGCGTCGGCCAGGCCGAGCTTGCCGTACTTGAGCATCAGGGCCCGGAAGTCGCGGGCGTAGAAGAGCTTGATCCGGATCGCCGGGTAGAGTTCGCGCAGCCGCCGGAGCTTGCGGTTCTTCTTGCGCACGAGGCGCTGGCGGAGCGTCGTCAGCTCGACGTAGAGGTCGAGGTCGGGCAGGTAGAAGTCAGGCGAGAAGCTCTCGAGCACGTCGCCCTCGAGGTTCCACAGGATCGGGAACGTGTGGGGCTCGTACTCCCAGCGGACCGCGTAGAAGTCGAGGATGCGGGCCAGCTCGGCTTCGCTTTCGTGGGCGAACGGGGGGCGCGCGGCCGGCGAAGCCGCCGCGGCCGCGGGCAGGGGATCGAGCGGGAGCCCGTTCACCCTGTTCGCCGCCGGGGCCCCGCCGAGGGCCCTTCCCCCATCGATCCGCCGGCGATGCCGAGGCTCGCGCCGGCGGAGGCGGCACAGCCGACCCCCGTGCGACATGATCGCTGGCGGACGCGGTGATCCATCGCCTTCAGTGTACCGGGTCGTGGGCCGAACCGGCGCCGGTCGGGTCCGGGTACTTGTCCGCTGATACCCCCTGGGGGTATCATGCCGATACCGCAATCGAACGCCGGGTGCATTCGGCGGCGGCGGCACACGAGGTAGGGATGGCGACCGAGGCGCAGGGAAACCTGGAGGCACCGGCCGGTAGGTCGGTCACGACGGCGACCGGACAGTCGGCGCCGCCCGCGGATGCCCACGCCGACCATTTCCGCCACTCCTATTCCAAGGACAAGGCGCAGCTCGTCCGCCGCCTGAGCCGGATCGAGGGCCAGGTCCGGGGGATCGCGCGGATGATCGAGCGCGATGAGTACTGCGTCGACATCCTCCAGCAGACCTCGGCCCTCCGCGCGGCGGTGGACTCGATCGCCCTGCTCATCCTCGAGGACCACGTCCAGGGCTGCGTTCGGACGGCCGCCGAGCGCGGCGAGGCAGATGCCTACGTCGAGGAGGTCCTCGACGTCGTCCGGCGCACGCTCGGGCGCCCCATCCGGACGAGCGGCCGGGGCTCCTGAACGGGCGCGACCAGGACGAGGCGAGGTGGCGAATTCGGCTGGCCCGGACGAAGCCAGCGGTGCTCGGACGGTGGACTTCCGGGCCGCGGTGGATTTCCGGGCCGCCGCTGCCGGGTTATCCACGAACGAGGGGCCGGGCCGGGGATTCGTGGATAACCTCGTTGACATCGCACCTCCGGCTCCCTACCGTGCGGCATCCGCGGTAGCGGACCGAGCGACCGGGTAACGTCACCCGCGAGGGGTACGGGGAGACCCGACCATGAACCGGACGGGTGGCGGAAGACCGAACGCGGTCAGCCAGCGCGACGACGATCACGCCGGGAGCGGCACGCCCACGACGCCCCGTTCGGCCATCCCCTCGGTCGCGGGCCGTGAGCGTGTACCGCTCCCGACGCGTGTCGACGACCTGCCAGCGCTGCCGCCGGGCTACCAGGCCACGCTCGAGGCCGGGCTGGCCGCCCTCCGGCTGACGCTCCCGCCCGCGACGAGGGCGGCGATCGACGACCACGTCCGCCTCCTGCTCGCCTGGACGGCGGCGATCAACCTGACCGCCATTCGCGACCCGGCGGCGGTGGCGCGTGAGCACGTCCTGGACAGCCTGTCGGCGCTGCCGCTCCTGCGCCGACACGGCGTTGACGCGGTCCTCGATCTGGGCAGCGGCGGCGGCTTTCCCGGCCTCCCGCTGGCGCTGGCGCTCCCGGCGCGGCGGGCGCTGCTCGTCGATTCGGTGGCCAAGAAAGCGCGCTTCCTGACCACGGTCACGGCCGCCCTCGGGATCGACGAGCGGGTCACGGTGGCCGCCATCCGGGCCGAGGCCCTGGCCGCCGACGCTCGGCAGCGGGGCGCCTGGCCGGCCGTCGTCGTTCGGGCCGTGGCGTCGCTGGCCGAGCTCGCCGAGCTCGCCTTCCCGCTTCTCGGCCCGAACGGCCTGCTCGTGGCCTGGAAGCGCCTCCCGCTCGATGTCGAGCTGGCGCGGGCCGCGCCCGCGCTCGCCGCCGTCGGTGGGGGGTCGCCCCGGATCGTGCCCTCGGGCGTTCCGGGCCTCGAGGACCACGTCCTCGTCGTCGTGCCCCGGGTTCGCCCGACACCCGCCGGCTACCCCCGCCCACCGGCCGAGCGGGCGCGCCGTCCCTGGTGACCGACCTCGTCGGCGAACCGCTCCGGC
>CAYMBB010000030.1:5789-12451 GCA_964388515.1 uncultured Anaerolineaceae bacterium | reverse complement strand
TCGGACATCCATTCGAACCTGGTCGCCCTCGATGCCGTGCTGGCCTCGATCGGCACGGTCGACACCGTCTGGCAGCTCGGTGACATCGTGGGTTACGGTCCGCAGCCAGACGCCGTCGTCGAGCGCCTGGTCGAGCTCGGCGCGACCGGCGTCCGGGGCAACCACGACGCGGCGGCGGTCGGCGGAAACGAGATCGACTACTTCAACGTCGACGCCCGACGGGCGATCGAGTGGACCCGGCGGGTGATCCGCCCCGAGACCGCCGCCTACCTGACCGCCCTGCCGGAGCGTCTCGTCGAGGACGAGATCACGCTGGTCCATGGCAGCCCGCGCGAGCCGACCTGGGAGTACGTGACCTCGGTGACCATCGCCCGGGCCAGCTTTGCCGCGTTCGGGACGCGGATCTGCCTCCACGGCCACACCCACATCCCGGCCGTCTTCCGTGACGACGGCGGCACGATCGAGCTGATCGCACCCCGCGACGGAACGACGATCCGGCTCGATGAACGGCGCGTCCTCGTCAACCCGGGCAGTGTCGGCCAGCCGCGCGACGGGGACCCGCGGGCGAGCTGCGCCGTCATCGACACCGACCGGGCCGAGGTGACCTGGCACCGCGTGGCCTACGACATCGCCGCCGTCCAGGCCGCGATGCGCGCCGTCGACCTCCCGCCCCGCCTCGTCGCCCGCCTCGACCATGGCCTCTGAGACCGCGGTCGCCCGCCCGGGCGGCCCGGCCCGGCGGAGCGCGACGGCGACGACCGCGCCGACGACGCAGGAGCCGCACCGGTGATCAAGGGCCGCCGCCCGATCGCGGGCCGCAAGCTCGGCGACCGGCGGGTCGTGGTCGAACGGCCGCACGCCGCCTACTTCCGCTACGCCGGCCCGGGGCAGCTGACCGCCCGGGCAGCAGCGAGCGCGCCGGCGACCCGGCTCGGACGCCTGTTCGCGCGCCTGAAGTCGGTCGTCATCGGCCGCCCGCTGGCCAGCGAAGAGGAGATCACCGAGCGCCTGCCCAAGAAGAAGGCGCTCGCGATCTTCAGCTCGGACGCAATCAGCTCCTCCACCTACGCCTCGGAGGAGATCCTCATCATCCTGGTCGCCGGCGGCGCGGCGGCGGTGAGCTTCTCGATCCCGATCGCGATCGGGATCGCGCTCCTGCTGCTGATCGTCTCCACCTCGTATCGCCAGGTCTGTCACGCCTACCCGTCGGGCGGGGGCGCCTACGCGGTGGCCAAGGCGAACATCAACATCGGCTCGGCCCTCCTCGCCGCCGCCGCGCTCCTGTTCGACTACGTGATGACGGTCGCGGTCTCGATCGCCGCCGGGGTGGCGGCGATCACCTCGTTCGTGCCCGAGTTGCTCCCGCTCCGGGTCGAGCTGGCGGTCGGGACGATCATCCTGCTCACGACCGCCAACCTGCGCGGCCTGCGCGAGTCGGGCAACATCTTCGCCCTGCCGACCTACCTGTTCGTCGGCGGCGCGCTGGCGATGATCGGGCTCGGGCTGGCCCGGATCGCAACCGGCGACCCGGCGGCGTCGTTCCCGGAGCCGGCGATCACGCCGCCGACGGGTGGATTCGAGGCCCTCGGGCCGGTCCTCCTCGTCCGCGCCTTCGCCTTCGGCTCGGTCGCCCTGACCGGCACCGAGGCGATCACGAACGGCGTGCCGGCGTTCAAACCCCCCGAGGCGCGCAACGCGGCGAACACGCTGACGATCATGGCCATCCTGCTCGGCACGATCTTCGTGGGCATCTCGGTGCTCGCAGCGGCCTACGGGCTCGTCCCGCACCCGGAAGGAGCCGAGACGCTCCTCTCACAGGTCTCCCGGACGGTCTACGGCAGCGGGCCGATCTACGTCACGTTCCAGGTGGCGACCGCCCTGATCCTGCTCCTGGCCGCGAACACCGGCTACAACGGCGCGCCCCGGCTGGCCCAGATCCTGGCCATCGACGGCTACCTCCCCCGCCAGTTCAGCTTCCGGGGCGACCGGCTCGCCTACTCGTGGGGGATCATCCTGCTCGCCCTGGCGGCGATCTTCTTCGTCGTCGTGTTCAACGCCTCCGTGACCGGACTCATCCCGCTCTATTCGGTCGGGATCTTCGCCTCGTTCACCCTCTCCCAGGCGGGGATGGTGATCCACTGGCTGCGCGAGCGGCTGCCGGGCTGGCGACCGCGCCTGGCGGTCAACCTGGTCGGTGCGGTCGTCACCGGCGTCGTCTCGGTCGTGATCACGGCCGCCAAGTTCGAACGAGGCGCCTGGATCGTCCTGATCGTTGTACCCTTCCTGACGGTGCTCATGGTCCTGATCCGGCGCGCCTACGACGCCCAGTCCCGGGAGCTCGAGGTCCGGCCCGATGCCGTCGTCGCCCCGCCCCACCGCGAGCAGCGGGTCGTCATCCCGGTGAACGGGATCAACCGGGCGGTCGTCCAGGCGGTGAACTTCGGGCGGGCGATCGCCCGGGACGTGCGGGCGATCTTCGTCACCGAGGACCCCGAGGAAGGCGAGCGGCTGCGGGCCGTCTGGGAGCGCCAGATCCCGGGCGTGCCGCTGGTGATCGTCACGTCCCCCTACCGGGCGCTCGTGGGCCCGGTCGTGGCCTACCTCGACGTCCTCGACCGGGCCTGGCCGCCGGACCGCGAGGCGCCGATCACGATCGTCGTCCTGCCCGAGTACGTGGCCCGTCACTGGTGGGACCGCGTCCTCTACAACCAGGCCGCCCGGCGCCTGAAGCGGGCACTCCTCGGTCGCGAGCACACGGTGATCGCCGACGTGCCGTATCGTCGCGAGCACTGAACGACCAGGGCCAAGCACAACGAACGGAGCACGATGATCGGAGGCCGGCGGCCGCTCCCGGGCCGCAAGATCGCCGACCGGCGGGTCCGGGTGGCGCGACCCCACGCCCCCTACTTCCGCTACACCGGTCCCGGCCAGCTGGTGGCCAGGGAGGCCGCCAGCCGGCCCCTGACCCCGACCGGTCGCCTGGTGGCGAAGGCCAAGTCGGTCCTGATCGGCCGGCCGCTGATGAGCGAGGAGGAGATCGGCGAGCGGCTGCCCAAGAAGAAAGCACTCGCGATCTTCAGCTCGGACGCGATCAGCTCGTCCGCCTACGCGACCGAGGAGATCCTGCGCATCCTGATCGTGGCCGGGGCGAGCGCCCTCGCCCTCTCGGTCGAGGTCGCGCTCGCGATCGCCTTCCTCCTGGCCGTGGTCTCGTTCTCCTACCGCCAGGTCTGCCGCGCCTATCCGTCGGGCGGCGGGGCGTACGTCGTGGCCCGCGAGAACCTCGCCCCGGTCTTCGGGCTGATCGCCGCCGCGGCGCTCCTGATCGACTACGTGATGACCGTGGCCGTGTCCACGGCGTCGGCGATCCAGCAGATCCAGTCGGTCATCCCCGAGGCGTTCAACTACCGGATCGAGATCGCGTTCGTCTCGATCGCCCTGATCACGATCGGCAACCTGCGCGGCCTGCGTGAGTCGGGCAACATCTTCGCCGTCCCGACCTACCTGTTCGTCGCCCTCGCCCTGCTCATCGTCGGGACCGGGATCGTGCGGATCGTCCAGGGCACCGTGGTCCCGCTGCCGCCCCAGCCGCAGGCGCTGGTGCCGGGCGGCGAGGCGCTCACCGTCTTCCTCCTCCTCCGGGCGTTCGCCGGCGGCTCGGTCGCCCTGACCGGGGTCGAGGCGATCGCCAACGGGGTCCCGGCCTTCAAACCGCCCGAATCGAGGAACGCGGCGAACACGATGACCACGATGGCCATCCTGCTTGGCATCCTCTTCGTGGGGATCACGATCGTCGCCCGCGCCTACCAGATCGTGCCCTCGGTCGACGGCAGCGGCGGCCCGACCGTCGTCGCCCTCGTCGCCGGCGCCGCCTTCGGGGCGAGCACGCCGCTCTTCGTCGCCTTCCAGGCGGCGACCGCGCTCATCCTGTTCCTGGCCGCGAACACCAGCTTCAACGCCTTCCCGCGCCTGGCCGCGATCCTCGCCGTTGATGGCTACATGCCCCGCCAGTTCAGCTTCCGGGGCGACCGGCTGGCCTACTCGTGGGGGATCGTCCTGCTGGCGGGGATCGCGTTCACGCTCCTGTACCTCTTCAACGGCGACACGCACGCCCTGATCCCGCTCTACTCGGTCGGCGTCTTCGTCACCTTCACCCTCTCCCAGGCAGGGATGGTCCGCCACTGGTTCCGGGTCCGGGAGTCCGGCTGGCGGTGGCGGAGCGCGGTCAACGGGCTGGGCGGGGTGATGACCTTCGTCGTCCTCGTCGTCGTCGCCTCGGTCAAGTTCACCGACGGCGCCTGGCTGGTCGTCGTCCTCATCCCGATCCAGGTCGGAATGTTCCTGTTCATCTACCGCCAGTACGCGGCGACCGCCCGCCAGCTCGCGATCCGGCCCGACCTCGTCGTGCCACTGCCCCACCGCGAGGAGCGGGTCGTCATCCCGATCCAGACCCTGAACCGGGCGGTCGTCCAGGCGATCAACGTCGGACGCTCGATCAGCGACGACGTCCGGGCGGTCTACATCTCGGACGACCCCGAGGAGGCCGAGGAGCTGCGCCGCCGCTGGGAGCAGCAGGTGCCGGGCGTCCCGCTGGTGATCGTCGAATCGCCCTACCGGGCCCTGGCCGGGCCGTTCCTCGCCTACCTCGAGGTCCTCGACCGGGCCTGGCCGCCGGACAAGGAGGCCCCGATCACGTTCGTCGTCCTGCCCGAGTACGTGGCCCGCAACTGGTGGGAGCGGATCCTCTACAACCAGGCCGTCAAGCGGCTGCGCTCGATCCTGCTCGGGCGGCCGCACACGGTCGTGGTCAACGTGCCGTACCGGCGCGAGGAGCCGGAGGTCTTCGAACAGGCCCTCGCCGCGGACCCGGCGGAGCGCGACTGAGCCGGGCGGTGGTGGTATCGTGACCGCCGCACCGGCCGGCGAGCACCGCCTTGCGCCCATCCAGCCCGGCCGGTCGGCGGAGCGACGACCACGTGCCCGAGACGGTTCCACCACTCTTTCGACGCGCTGTCCTGGCGGTCAACGGCGGGGCGGGTGATCGGACGATCGTCCGACTGGCCTGCGAGCTGGCTCGACCGCGCAAGGCCGAGCTGACCGTCGTCCACGTCGTCGAGATCGACTGGACACTGCCCCTCGACGCCGACGTCGCGAGCCGCTCGGAGGAAGCGCAGCGCGTGCTCGACCTGGCCGACCAGATGGCCGAAGAGCTGCACTACACCGTCGAGCCGGTCCTGCTCCAGGCACGTGACGTCGGCGCGGCGCTCGTCGACGAGGCGACGGAGCGGGGGGCGGACCTGCTCATCCTGTCGCTCCCCTACCGCAAGCGGTTCGGCGGCGACTTCGCGATGGGGCGCACGGTCCCCTACGTGTTCAAGAACGCACCGTGTGCGGTCTGGGTGATCCGGGAACCGATGCCCGAGGAGAAGCAATGAACGTGGTCATCGTCGGCTGCGGACGGGTCGGCGCGGTCCTCGCCGAAACGTTCGACAAGGCCGGTCACCGGGTGATCATCATCGACCTGCAGACCCGCGCCTTCGACCGCCTGCCGGAGACGTTCCGGGGCGACGCGATCCGGGGCAACGGCACCGACGAGGACGTCCTGCGCCGGGCCGGGGCGGAGGGGGCGGACCTGTTCATCGCCGTCACCGAGGGCGACAACCGGAACGTCATGGCCGCCCAGCTCGCGCTCGAGGCGCTCGGCGTGGGGCAGGTGATCGCCAAGATCAACGACCCGGTCCGGGCCGAGGCGTATGCCGCCATGGGCATCCCGACGCTGTGCCGGACGGTCCTCATGGCCGACACGATCCTCGGCTACCTCGGCCTGCCGACGAGCGGGACGCCACCGATCCTGGCGCCCACCGGGCACCGCCCGGGCGGCGCCGACCACCACGGACCGGCGGCTGCAGCCGGGGCTGCGGCGGCCGGGGCGGCGGCCGGGACGGCCGCGACCGGGGCGGGCGGCGGCCTCGCCGCACCGCGGGAGGCGTAGTGATGTTCGTCATCGTCGTGGGCGGGGGCAAGGTCGGCTACTACCTCGCCAAGGAGCTCATCGAATCAGGCCACGAGGTCGTCCTGCTCGAGAAGGACCGCGCCCGGGCAGACCAGATCGCCGACGAGATCGGCTCGATCGTCATCCCCCAGGACGGCTGCGAGGGCAAGTACCTCGCCGAGGCGGGCGCGAACCGGGCCGACATCGTGGCCGCGGTCACCGGTGACGATGAGGACAACCTGGTCATCTGTCAGATGGCCAAGCACCATTTCGACGTGCCGCGCACGATCGCCCGGGTGAACAACCCGAAGAACGAGCACCTCTTCAAGCATCTCGGGGTCGACGAGCTGATCTCACCGACACGGATGATCCTGGGCGCGATCGAGCAGGACATCCCGGTTCACGAGCTGCTCCACCTGGCCGCCCTGGGCGGGGGCGAGCTCGAGCTGATCGAGGCCCACCTCCAGCCCGGTTCGCCGGCCGTGGGCCGGACGACCCGCGACCTCCAGATCCCCGAGGGCTGCTCGCTCTTCGCGGTCATCCGCAACGGCGTCGCGACCGCGCTCCGTCCGGATACGGTCCTCCAGGAGGGGGACAAGGTGATCGCGATCGGACGGACCGACTGTGAGCCGGCCCTGCACCAGCAGTTGATCGGGGACGAGGCGGGAGA
>CAYMBB010000030.1:0-5689 GCA_964388515.1 uncultured Anaerolineaceae bacterium | reverse complement strand
ACGACGGTCCGGACCGCAAGAGCAGTTCAGCAGCTGGGATTGACGAGACGGAGGTGACGCGAAGATGACGATCATTCGCCGACCGTCGCCGTTCGGTGAGCTGGTGTCGCTGCGCCAGGCGATGGATCGACTGTTCGAGGACAGCTTCGTGCGGACCGCGCGGCCGTGGCTCGGTGCCTCATGGGACGGGACGCTGCCGGTCGACGTCCGGCACGATCGCGATGAGCTGACCGTCGAGGCCGCCCTGCCGGGCGTGAAGCCCGAGGATGTCGAGATCACGATCGAGGAGGGGACCCTGACGATCCGCGTCAGCTCGAAGAGCGAGCGGCGCGAGGAGCAGGGCGAGTACCTGCTCCAGGAGATCCGCCGCGGCGAGGCCTCGCGCAGCCTGACCCTGCCCAGCGGCCTGGAGCCGGACAAGGCGACGGCCACGTTCGAGAACGGCATCCTCACCCTGCGGATCCCGCGCGCGGAGGCCGTGAAGCCGCGCCAGATCCGGATCACCCCGACGGGCGATGGCAGTGCGAACGCGCCGGACACCCCGGATCAGCGGGCCGGGAAGCCGGCGGGGAAGGCGGCCTGACTCGGTGGTCTACCGCCGGCTGGACCAGGATCCCTCCCGACCGGTCTACGTCATCAGCGTCGCGGCGAGCATCCTGCGCGTCCACCCGCGGACGCTCAGGATCTACGAGGACGAGGGCCTGGTCTGCCCGGCCCGGACGCCGACGAACATCCGCCTCTACAGTGAGAACGACATCCGGCGGATCCTCTGGATCCGCCACCTGACCCAGGACCGGGGCGTCAATCTCGCCGGCGTCCGGATCCTGTTCGAGCTCGAGGAGCGTCTCGGGACGCGGATCCTCGAGGTGCTCTTCGACGAGGGAACCGAACGGCGAGGCACGCCGAGCGACGATCCGGCCGGGGCCGGCAGCGGCCGCGGACCGGATCGTCGCTGACACCGGAACGAGTGAATCCACTGATCAGCGGGCCCTCCGGCCCGACCGACACCATGAAGGTGGCCGGACCACCGGCCCCCGATGACAGGAGACCCTGATGGCTCAGAAAGCGTCCGACCCGGAGGAGAGGCAGCCCACCGGCATCCGCGAGCTGCCGCTCGTCGCGCTCCGGGAGACGGTCATCTTCCCCGAGATGATCGTCCCGCTCCAGGTGGGGCGCGAAAAGAGCGTGGCGGCGCTGAACGCGGCGGTCGCCAGCGGCGGACCGATCGCCCTTGTCACCCAGCGCCAGGCCGAGCGGGAGGAGATCACCGACCCCTCGGAGCTGTACAGCGTGGGCACGCTGGGCAAGATCGCCCAGGTCGTCCAGCTCCAGGACGGGACCGTGCGCGCGATCGTCCAGGGCCAGAGCCGGCTGCGCGTCCTCGGCTTCGTCCAGACCAGCCCGTACATCCTGGCCCGGATCGAGGAGCTCGCCGACGAGAGCCCGACCGGGGTCGAGGTCCAGGCCCTGATGCGCACCGTGCAGGCCCAGATCGAGCAGTACGTGGCGAACGGGGCGCCGGTCCCGCCCGAGGCGGCGGTCGCGGCCCGCAACATCACCGAGCCCGGCCTGCTGGCCGACATGGTCGCCTACAGCCCGGACATGACGACCGAGCAGCGCCAGGAGCTGCTCGAGACGGTCGACGTCATCGCCCGCCTCAAGCTCGTCTCGAACTTCCTCGCTCGCCAGATCGAGATCCTCGAGCTGAAGGGCAAGATCCAGTCCGAGGTCAAGTCCGAGATGGACAAGACCCAGCGCGAGTACATCCTGCGCGAGCAGCTCAAGGCGATCCAGCGCGAGCTCGGTGAGGAGGACCCCCAGCAGGCCGAGATCAACGAGCTGCGCGAGAAGGTCGAGGCGGCGGGCATGCCCGACGAGATCAAGGCCCGGGCGATCAAGGAGATCGACCGGATGAGCCGGATCCCGTCCGCCTCGCCCGAGGTCGGCGTCATCCGGACCTACGTCGACTGGCTCGTCGGCCTGCCCTGGAACGTCTCGACCGAGGATCGCCTCGACATCCGCGAGGCGGCCAAGATCCTCGACGAGGACCACTATGGCCTCGAGAAGATCAAGGAGCGGATCCTCGAGTACCTGGCCGTGCGGACGCTGGCCGACACGATCCGGAGCCCGATCCTCGCCTTCGTCGGACCGCCCGGCGTGGGCAAGACCTCGCTGGGCAAGAGCATCGCCCGGGCGATGGGCCGCAAGTTCGTCCGGATGAGCCTGGGCGGCATCCACGATGAGGCCGAGATCCGCGGCCATCGGCGGACGTACATCGGCGCCCTGCCGGGCCGGATCGTCCAGAACATCAAGACCGCCGGCACGAACAACCCGGTCTTCATGCTCGACGAGGTCGACAAGATCGGGATGGACTTCCGGGGCGATCCCTCGTCGGCCCTGCTCGAGGTCCTCGACCCCGAGCAGAACAGCACCTTCCAGGACAACTACCTCGAGGTGCCGTTCGATCTCTCGAAGGTGCTCTTCATCGCCACCGGCAACCTGCTCGATCCGATCCCGCCGGCCCTCCGTGACCGGATGGAGATCATCCAGCTGCCCGGCTACACGCAGCAGGAGAAGATCGAGATCGGCCGGCGGTTCCTCATCCCCAAGCAGATGGAGAACCACGGCCTGAAGCCCAAGCAGATCGAGATCACCGACGAAGCGATGGTCGAGCTGGTCCAGGCCTACACCCACGAGGCCGGCGTCCGGAACCTCGAGCGCGAGATCGCGAACATCATGCGCAAGGTCGCCCGGCGCGTGGCCGAGGGCCGCAAGCGCAGGACGGTCGTCGACCTCCACCGGCTCGAGGAGTTCCTCGGCCCGCCGCGCTTCGAATACGGCGAGCTCGAGAGCGAGGACCAGATCGGCGCCGCGACCGGGCTCGTCGTCACCGAGGTCGGCGGCGACGTGGTTGCGGTCGAGGTAACGAAGATGGAGGGCAAGGAGGACTTCATCCTCACCGGCCAGCTCGGCGAGGTGATGCGCGAGTCGGCCCGGGCGGCCCTGTCGTGGATCCGGGCCCATGCCAACGAGCTCGGCATCCCGCGCGAGACGTTCGAGAAGAACACGCTCCATATCCACGTCCCGGCCGGGGCGATCCCCAAGGACGGCCCGTCGGCCGGGATCACGATGGCCACCGCAATGGTCAGCGCGTTCACCGGCATTCCCGTCCGCAAGGACGTGGCGATGACCGGCGAGATCACCCTCCGCGGACGCGTCCTGCCGATCGGCGGCCTGAAGAGCAAGATCCTCGCCGCCCACCTGTCCGGGGCGAAGATCGTCATCCTGCCCAGGAAGAACGAGAAGGACCTTCGGGACATCCCGGAGGAGATCCGCAAGCAGATCAAGCTCGTCCTCGTCGAGTCGATGGACCAGGTGCTCGAGGCGGCGCTCCGGCGAACGCCCCGACCGCTGCCCCAGCCAACCGGGACCGGAGAGGGCGAACCGGGCCGGGCGCACGACCAGGAGCCCGATGAGACCGGGCCACACGGCCGGCGGCGACGCCCGGCCTTCCCGCCAAGCGATCAGCCGCCGATCGTCGTCCAGGGCCGACCGGCCGTCTGAGCGACGAGCGGCGCAGGTGGCGGGCGGCAGGCGGACCGGGTCGTCGACGGCCCGGTCCGGGACGGCCGCCCGGAGGACCTGAAGCCGTGGACTACAAGGACTACTACCAGACCCTCGGGCTGCCCCGGACGGCAACCCAGGCCGAGATCAAGAAGGCGTTCCGCCGGCTGGCGCGCCAGCATCACCCCGACGTGAAGCCCGGCGACAGGGCTGCCGAGCAGCGCTTCAAGGACATCAACGAGGCCTACGAGGTCCTCTCGGATCCCGAGAAGCGCAGGCGGTACGACGCGCTCGGCGCGAACTGGGAGGCCTTCTCGAGGGCCGGGGCCGGGGCGGGGCCGGGCAGCGGCCCGTTCGGGCCCTTCGCCGGCTTCGGCGGTCCCGGGCAGCGGGGCAACGTGCGCTACGAGTTCCGGACCTCAGGCGACACGGGCGGCTTCAGCGACTTCTTCCGGATGTTCTTCGGCGGCGAGGCGCCGGGGGCGGGCGGCCCGACCGGGGCGGGCGGGCGTGGCTCCCAGGCCCGGGGCGCGGGGCTCTCGTTCGAGGAGATCCTCGGCCAGATGGGTGCCCAGGGCGGGTTCGGCGCGCCCGGCGCAGCGGCGACCCGGACCGACGCATCCCGGCCGGCGCCGGTCGAGGCGGAGATCGACCTCAGCCTCGAGGAGGCGTTCCACGGCACGACCCGGATCGTCGAGGTCGACGGCAGGCGCCTCGAGGTGACGGTGCCCCGGGGCGTCGACACCGGCAGCCGGATCCGCCTGCGCGGCAAGGGCGGCGGCACGGGCGCCGCGGCACGCGATCTCTACCTGGTGACGAACGTGCGCCCGCACCCGGTCTTCAGCCGGTCCGGGGCCGACCTGAGCCGCGAGCTGAGCGTCACCCTCGAGGAGGCGCTCCTCGGCGCGCAGGTCCCGGTCACCACCCTCAAGGGCCGGGTCCTGCTCACGATCCCGCCCGGCACCCAGCCCGGCCGGACGTTCCGCCTGGCCGGCCTCGGGATGCCGCACCTGAAGAAGGAGGGGGCGGGCGACCTGTACGTGAAGATCCGGGTCGTCCTGCCGGAGAAGCTCTCGCCGGAGGCCGAGCAGGCTGCCCGCGCGTTCTTCGCCCTCGTCCGCCAGCCGAATCCGCGATCGGAGCCCTGACGCCATGAACCTCGAACGCCTCACCCAGAAAGCCCAGGAGGCGATCGCCGCCTCCCAGCAACTCGCCGAACGCCTGCAGAGCCCGGTCCTCGACGCCGAGCACATCCTGGCCGCCCTGCTCGAGGACGACGAGGGCGTCCCGGCCGCGACCCTGCGCCGGCTCGGGACCGACCTGAACGCCCTCCGGGGCGAGCTGGCCGCGCTCCTCGGCCGGCGGGCCCGGGTCGCCGGCGGCTCGCTCACCCTCGACCCGCGCGCCCGGCGCGTCCTGGAGCGGGCCGCGGACGAGGCGCGCCGGCTGAACGACGAGTACGTCTCGACCGAGCACCTGCTCCTCGGCGTGCTCGAGGTCGGCGGCGAGGGCGCGGCGCTGCTCGAGCGCCACGGGGCCGGCCGCGAGGCGGTCCTCGGCGCGCTCGCCGGCGTGCGCGGCGGCCAGCGGGTCACCTCGCCCAATCCCGAGACGACCTACCAGGCACTCGAGAAGTACGGCCGCGATCTCACCCAGGAGGCGCGGGCGGGCAAGCTCGATCCGGTGATCGGGCGCGACGACGAGGTCCGGCGGGTGATCCAGGTCCTCTCCCGGCGGACGAAGAACAACCCGGTCCTGATCGGCGAACCCGGCGTGGGCAAGACGGCGATCGTCGAGGGGCTCGCCCAGCGGATCGTCCGCGGCGACGTCCCCGAGACGCTCAAGGACAAGCGGGTCGTCGCCCTCGACCTCGGCGCGCTGATCGCCGGAGCGAAGTTCCGGGGCGAATTCGAGGAACGCCTGAAGGCTGTCCTCAAGGAGATCAAGGACTCCGAGGGCCAGGTCATCCTGTTCATCGACGAGCTCCACACGGTCGTCGGCGCGGGCGCGGCCGAGGGGGCGATGGACGCCTCGAACCTGCTCAAGCCGATGCTCGCGCGCGGCGAGCTCCACGCCATCGGCGCGACGACGCTCGACGAGTACCGCAAGCACGTCGAGAAGGACG
>CAYMBB010000029.1:11683-14894 GCA_964388515.1 uncultured Anaerolineaceae bacterium | reverse complement strand
CGCGGGGGGGGGCAGGGGGGCGGGGGCGGGACGGCGCCGGCGCTCGCCCGGCGGCGGTTCCCGGTCGGGCCGGGGCCGTACGGGGGGCGACCGTGGTTCCTGCCACTGGTCGGCGAGTGGTTCCGCTTCCAGGACCGGCTCGCGGGGCGGACGCGCCCGAAGGGGTAGGGGGCCGAGGGCCGGGGGCGGCGTCCTGCTACCCGGCCCGCGCCCAGTCCTGGCGTTCCTGCCCCTCAGCCCGCCCGGTCCTGGCGTTCTGGCCAGCAGACCGAATCGCCCGAATCGTGGCTGCGGCCTCTCCGGCGTTCTTGCCAGCGGGACAGACGGCGGGTATCGGCGGCCGTCGCCATCAATGCGGCGCCCCGGCTGCCGTCGTCGGCCGGGATTTGTCCTGGACCGCAGAACGGCCGGCCACTCTGGTCGTTGTTTGCACCTCGAGAGGCGCCCCGCAAGGCTGGCCGCCGTTGGTTTGTCCTTTATCGAAGAACGCCGCGGACGGAGCGTCGCGGAGTTCGCCTCGACCCGGAACCCGAGCGGGTCCTGAAGCGCTCTCGACCCGGAACCCGAGCGGGTCCTGAAGCGCTCTCGACCCGGACCCCCTCGCCGACCGCACCGATCGCGCCGGCCGCTCAGGGCTCGAGGTTGGCGGCCAGGCGTCGAAGCTCGTCGAGCAGCCGGTCGACGTCCGCCTCGGTGGCGAGGTAGTTGACGATCCCGGCCCGGAGGTAGGTTCGGCCGCGAAGGGTGGTCGTCGACAGCCAGCCTTCGCCGGATGCCTCGAGGGCGGCCTGGAGCCGCTCCTGGTGCCGGTCGAGCGCTTCGCCCGCCAGCCCCGCGCCGCTGCTCAGGCCCATGCCGCTCGCGCCACCACCGTGTCCCGCACTCGCGCCGCCCGCGCCCGCGTCGCCCGCGCCGCCCGTGGCCGTGCCCCCGTCGGCTCCGCGGTCCGTGCCCGCGTCGCCTGCGCCCCAGTCGGTCCCGCGGCCCCCGTCGGCCCCGCGCGCCAGCCCAGCCCCTCGTCCGCCCGGAAGGTGACGGAAGCAGACGACCGAGAGGTCCGGCTCGGCCGGCAGCGCTTCGAAGTCGTCCGCCTCGGCACAGCGGCGAGCGAGGTAGCGGGCGAGGTCCACGTTCGCCTCGATCAGCCGGCCGAAGCCCTCGCTGCCGAGGTGCTTCCAGCTCAGCCAGAGCTTCAGGGCGCGCCAGCGCCGCGTGCCCTCCATTCCGTACTGGTAGAAGTTGAGCGGTTCGTGGGCGTGGGGCGCCTCGGCCCCAACGTGGGGCGTCTCGGACCCGGCGTGGGGCGCCTCGGCCCCGGCGTGGTGTGTCGCCCCGCGGTAGTACTCCGGCAGGCGGTGGAACGTGTCGAGCAGGTCTCGCCGGCGGCGGACGAGGAGCGCCCCGATGTCGTAGGCCTGGAAGAACCACTTGTGAGGATCGATCGTGACGCTGTCGGCGCGCCCGAGGTCCGGGACGAGCGGGGCGATCCGGGGTGACAGCCGGGCGGCGCCGCCGTACGCCGCGTCGACGTGGAGCCAGAGCCCCTCGCGGGCGGCAAGATCGGCGAGCTCGCCGACGAGGTCGACCGAGCCGGTGTTCGTCGACCCGGCGACGGCCGCGATCGCGACCGGGCTGAGGCCGGCCGACCGGTCCCGGCGGATCGCCTCGGCGACGGGCTCGGCGCGGAGGCGGAAGCGATCGTCCGAAGGGAGCCCGACGAGCGTGTCGGGCGGGAAGCCGAGCTCGTCGAGCGCCCGGGCGATCGAGAAGTGGGCCTGGTCGCTCGTGTACACCCGGGCGTCCTCGAGCGCCTCGCCGCGTGGCGGCCGGGTCGCGCCGCGCACCCGGGCGAGGTGGACGTCGCGGACGAGGGCCATGGCCAGGAAGTTGGCCATCACGCCGCCGGAGGTGAGGAGCCCGAACGGCTGGCTGGCTTCGGCCCCGCCCATACGGCCCGGCTCGGCCCCGCCCGTACGGCCCGGCTCGGCCCCGCCCGCAGGCGGGCCCGCTGCCTCGCCCCGCCCCGGTGCGCCATAGCCGACGAGGTCGCACAACCAGCGGATCACCTCCTCCTCGACGAAGGCGCCGACCGGCCCCGCGTGCCAGACGTCGATCCCCTGGTTCGTCCACTGGGCGAGCAGCTCGCCGACGATCGAGGCGACGAGCGGCGGCGGGGTGAAGTAGCTGAGCGTCCGGGGATGCCAGGCGTTCAGCATGTGCGGGGCGAGGCGGCGGGCAAACTCGTCGAGCAGCTCCTCGGACGGAGTCGGGAGGGACGGCGCCGGACCCGGCTCGCCGCCCGGGCCGAAGAACCGGCGGCGGAGGTCCGGGTAGCCGGTCGGCTCGCCCATCGCCCGGCGGAGCGCCTCGTCGAAGAGATAGTCGAGGGCGGTCGACCAGGCGGCCGCCCCGAGTCGCTCGAGCGCCGGACGCGAGACGGCGGCGTCCCGGATCCCGATCAGCTCGGGCTCGGGATGCCAGGCAAAGCGCTCGAGCAAGACAAGCGGATCGAGGTCGAGGCGTGCGTGCGGATCGGCGGGGTCATCGTCTCTGGGCATGACGTCATGGTACGGGTTGAGCAGCCGTGAAGCAGAGGCCGGACCTGCCTGCGCGGCCGTCTAGCCTGCGCGGCCGTCTAGCCTGCGCCTCCGGTCAGCCCGCGGGTCTGCCCGACCGGGGCGTCGCCGGCTGGTCAGCCCGCGGGTCTGCCCGACCGGGGCGCCGACCAGGGGCCTGCCCGACCGGGGCGCCCGACCAGAGCACCCGCCCCAGCCACCGCCGGCGCCCGGGCCGGAGGTCAAGCGCCCGATGCTGACCTCCCGTAGAGTTGCGGCGTGAGCCAGTCCCCCGAGCCGCGTCCATCGCCGCGGCCCGTCCAGTACAAGGGTGCCGACCTCGACGCCGGGCGCGGGCCGGGGCTCGGGTGTTTCTGGTTCCAGGTCGCCGTCCTCGCCGTCCTGATCGTCCTCACCCCGGTCAGCGTCTCGATCGGCTGGCCGAGCGAGGTGAGCGCGCTCCTACTGTTCGTCACGATCGGCCTGCTCCTGCTGACCGGGCAGACGATCATCTTCCTGCTCCGGCTCGTGGCTGCCGACCGACGTGGCCGCCGACGCCCGCTCGCCAGCGCGACGAAGACGGTGGGCGAGCTGGAGGACGAAGGGGTGGGGGCGGCACCCGGCCACGAGCCACATGGCCACGAGCCACATGGCCA
>CAYMBB010000029.1:9388-11583 GCA_964388515.1 uncultured Anaerolineaceae bacterium | reverse complement strand
GGCCATGTGGTGGCACCCGGCCACGAAGCCGGCTCCGGCCCGCCCACCGGGCATCCCGTCGCCCGGTCGGGCGAGCCCGGCGACGTGCGACAATAGCCACCGTCCAGCGAACGTCGATCCCGGAGGACCTCGCACCCGTGCCCGTGCTCGCGACGTACTTCAGTGTCCGTCGAGGCCGCGATCCCTTCTTCAAGTTCTTCATGAAGACGCTCTTCCCCCGCCAGGTGCGGGAGTACGAGCAGAAGTTCGGGATCAGGTTCCTCGGCTGGTACAACGTCGCCCACGGCTGGGACTTCGACAACGTCATCCTGTTCGACCTGCCCGACTATGCGACCCTGGACAAGCTGGAGGCGGACGAGGCGACACGAACCCTCGGCCACCGGGCAGGGGAGTGGATCTTCCAGCGCCATCACTCGATGCTCCTGCGCGAACGCATGGGCCCGGACCTCGAGTTCCACCCCTGATCGGAGGCGACGCGATGAATGCGAGTCGAAACGAGATGCTCGGCGAGCTCGCGGCAGACGCCGCCCTCGAACGGACCGATTTCCTCGTCACCGCGGCGGATCAGCTGCGCCGCTTCCTCGAGGCGAACGCGGCCCGGATCCGCGACCTTGGCGGCCTGACCCTGATCGACGACGATCCGGAGTACCTCTCGGTCGCGCCCGACCTCACCTTCCGCTCAAGGAGCCGCTACCTCGACGACGAGACCGGCGAGTGGGTGAGCGAGACCGAGGTGATCGAGAGCGCCGCGGAGCTCGTCGAGCTGTACAACCCGGCCGACGTCTACGCCGCGTTCGCCGAGGCGGCGCGCGAGGCGGCCGGCCTGGCCCCCGAGCCCACCGCGGCCGAGGGGCTGTTCGAGAGTGCCGGGATCGCCCCCGACGAGACGGTTCGGCTCGACGGCCAGGACGTCTACGCGGCGGCCGCAGACTCGTGGGCCGCCGGCCAGGGGGACGGCGAGGCGACCGACGAGGAGAGCGCCGCCCATCGCCTCTATGACCTCGCCCTGACGTTCCAGGAGCGGAGCCAGGCGAGCGAGGCTCGGCTGATCGAGGAGTTCGAGACGGCGGCCGGGAAGCTGACCGCGAAGCTTGGCGACTTCATCGTCGTCGACGATGACGATGAGCGCCTGACGCTCCAGGCCAGCGGCGATTTCAAGGCCGAGGTGGTGCCCGAGGACGCCGACGGCGAGTGGCGGACCCTGACCACGGCCGAGGAGCTGGTCGAGTTCTACGACCCGACCGACGTCTTCGGCGATCTCGCCGACGCCCTGGCCGAGGCCTTCCCCTCGGTGGCGCCCGAGTTCGACGGCGAGGCCGATGACGAGGATGCTGAGGCCGACGATGAGGACGGCGAGGGCGAGTCCGACGAGGACGCCGGGGCCGGGCGCGGCCGGCACGGGGAGGACCGCGACCGCGCGTGACGATGCGCCTCGCCGCCGCGGAGCTCGTCGAGAGCCGGCAGGTCCTGCCGGCCCAGTGGATCCAGTCGTTCCACGCGCCGGAGCTTGCGACCGGGTCGCGGGCCGGCCAGTTCGTCCACGTCCGGACCGGCGACTGCACCGGCCTCGTCCTCCGGCGCCCGTTCTCGCTGAACACTGCGGACCCGGTGTCCGGGATCGTCACGATCCACTTCCGGACGATCGGCCGGGGCACCGCCTGGCTGACCCGGCTCCGACCCGGTGACAGGCTCGATATGCTCGGCCCGCTCGGTCGCCCGTTCGAGGTCGATCCCCGCAGCCGGCACCTGCTCCTCGTCGCCGGCGGGCTCGGGATCGCCGGCCTTCGGATGCTCGTCGACGAGGCGATCCGCGACGGCCGCCAGGTGGTCCTCCTGTTCGGGGCCGCGTCCGCCCGCGACGTCTACCCTTCGAGCCTGTTGCCCGACGAGGTCGAGTACGTCGTGGCCACCGAAGACGGCTCGCTCGGCCAGGCCGGGCGCGTGACCGACCTCGTGCCGGCCTACGAGGCCTGGGCCGATCAGGCCTTCGCCTGTGGCCCGCAGCCGATGCTCGCCGCGCTCGCCCGGCTCGCCGCCGGCCGCCGGGAACGGCTCGGGGTGGCGAAGCTCGGCCGCAAGCGCGGCGGCGGGAAGCAGGACCCGCCTGGTTCGCCGGCGGCGCGGCGAAAGAGCTTCCTCCAGGTGTCGATGGAGCAGAACATGGGCTGCGCCGTCGGGGCGTGCCTGGGCTGCGT
>CAYMBB010000029.1:7046-9288 GCA_964388515.1 uncultured Anaerolineaceae bacterium | reverse complement strand
AGGTGTCGATGGAGCAGAACATGGGCTGCGCCGTCGGGGCGTGCCTGGGCTGCGTGGTCATGGGCGTCTCGGGCCAGCCGCAGCGGGTCTGCCGCGAGGGGCCGGTCTTCGCCGCCGAGGAGATCGCCTGGGAGGGCGGCTGGTGAACGGGGTCCGAAGGTGAGAGCGAAGAAGCGGGTCGTCATCGGGCCGGCCGACCGGTCGACCGGCCGGAAGCGGACCGCGAGCTCGCGATCGGTCCGGAGCGCGCCCGGCCCGTCCCGCCAAAGCCCGAACCCTGCGCCTGGCTCGACCGGTCCGTCAGGCCCGACACCTGGGCCCGCGCCGGCTCGTCCGGGCTCGTCCGGCGTCCAGCCGGCGGCGGAGCTCGGACCCGGCACCCTCCCGGCGGCCGAGCTCGGGCCCGGCGGCGACCTGCCGGGGACCGTTCGGTCGGTCGACCTCGCGGTCGACCTCGCGGTCGACCTCGGCCGCGGGCTCGTCCTGGCCAACCCGATCCTCGTCGCCTCGGGGACGTTCGGCTACGGGGTCGAGTACGGCGAGGTCGTGGACGTCGAACGGCTCGGGGCGATCTGCTGCAAAGGGACGACGCTTCGGCCCCGGATCGGGAACGCGCCGCCCCGGGTGACCGAGACGCCGGGCGGGATGCTGAACTCGATCGGCCTCCAGAACCCGGGCGTCGAGGCGGTGATCGAGAAGTACGCCCCGCTCTGGCAGGCCTGGCGGGTGCCGATCCTGGTGAATGTGGCGGGCGAATCGATCGCCGACTACGTCGAGGTCGTTCGCCGGCTCGACGGGGTGCCCGGCGTGGCCGGGATCGAGCTGAACATCAGCTGCCCGAACGTGGGCAAGGGCGGGCTCCAGTTCGCCCTCGACGCCGATGCCGCCGGCGCGGTGACCGCGGCCGTCCGGCGGGCGACCGACCTGCCGCTCCTGGTCAAGCTCTCACCGAACGTGTCCGACGTCCGGCCGATCGCCCGTGCGATCGAGGCCGCCGGGGCCGACGCGCTGACCGCGGTCAACACGCTCTCGGGGATCGCCCTCGCGCCGGACCGGTCACGCCCGTTCCTGGGCAACGTGTTCGGCGGCCTCTCCGGCCCGGCCCTCAAGCCGGTCGCGCTGCGGATCGTGTACGAGGTGGCCCAGGTCGTCGACATTCCGGTCGTCGCGATTGGCGGGGTGACCGAGCTGGCGGACGTTCTCGACTTCCTGGCCGTGGGCGCGATCGCGGTCCAGGTCGGGACGGCGATCTTCGCCGACCCGGTCCTGCCGGTCCGGCTCGTCGACGAGCTCAGCGCCGAGTGTGCGCGGCGGGGTCTCGACTCGTACCGGCCGCTGATCGGTACGGCCCTGCCCCAACGGCCGGGCGCGCCGTCCGCGCGCGGCGTGGAGTATCGGCCATGACGTCTGTGGCGGTCACGGGCGGTGCGCTCGCGCCGCGCGGGGACAGGGGCCTGTGACCACGATCCGGCCGGCCATCGACGCCGCCACCAGGGCCGCGATCGCCGCTCGCACCGAGGCCCTCTTCCGCCGCTCCGGCGCGCTCCGCGAGGGGCACTTCCAGCTCAAGAGCGGCCGCCACGGCGACCGCTACCTCGAGAAGTTCCTCGTCCTCCAGGATGCCCGGGCGACGAGCGAGCTGTGCGGCTTCTGGGCCCGCCAGTACCGCGACGCCGACGGGACGCCGACGGTCAACCTGGTGGCCGGGCCGACGACGGGGGGGATCGTCCTCGCCTTCGAGACCGCCCGCCAGCTCGGCGTGCGCGGGATCTTCGCCGAGGAGGTCCGGGCCGCCGACGGCAGCCTTCGGCGCGAGTTCCGGCGCGGCTTCCGGATCGAGCCCGGCGAGCGCGTCTTGCTCGTCGACGACATCCTGACCACCGGCGGATCGCTCGTGGCGATGATCCCGGCCGTCGAGGCGGCCGGCGGCGAGATCGTCGGGTGCCACGTCCTCGTCGATCGCTCCGGCGGGCTGGCGACCCTCACCTCGCCCGCGACCGGGCGTATCTACCCGCTCTTCGCGCTCTGGCAGCTCGAGCTGCCGACCTGGGAGCCCGGTCCGGCAAGCTGCCCGCGCTGTGCCGAGGGAGTGCCGCTCGAGACGCCCGGCGCCGGCGGCACCGGGACGGGCACGGCCGGGGCGGGATAGCCTCGGGCCCCGCGTCTGGCCGCCCGCGCTGGCCGGCCGGGGCGGACCGCCGGCCGGGGCGGAAGCTCTCCCGAACGGCGATGCTTCGAAATC
>CAYMBB010000029.1:5490-6946 GCA_964388515.1 uncultured Anaerolineaceae bacterium | reverse complement strand
CCGCTCCGCCCTCCGCTCGGCCGCCGTCCCAGCCGCCGAGTCGCCCTCCGCCCGGCCCCCGTTCCTGACCGAAGAACAGATTGTGGGCGGCAGGCCGGGCCGCCCCGCTGCCGGCCCTCGTTGGGGGCCTCCTCGTGCAGGTTGTTCCGGACCGCAGGACACACCGCCCCTGGCCGACCGGTCCGGGACGGCAGACGGCCGACCCGGCCCGCGGTTCAGGCGGTTGGTCCTCCACCCCAGAACGACCGACACCGGGCTCGGGCGATTCGGGGGATTCGTCCCGCTTCCCAGAACAGTCGACCCCCTGCTCGACCGGCGCTGGCGTGCTGTCCTGCTGGCGAGAACGCGCCGGCCTCCCCGTGAAGGTCGTACCGATCATCGACCTCCACGAGGCGGTATATCAGCGCTTCACCGCCGCAATCGCGGCCGTCAGCTCGGCCGGGCTGACGATTGCTTCGAACGAGGCGGCGATCCGGCCCTCGCCGTCGACGACGAAGACCCACGGCTCGCTGACGAGCCCGTAGTCGATCGTGGCCTGGACCGGCTGGAGCTGTCCGTTTGCATCGAGGACCGGCTGGAGGCGGCCGTTCGTGTACTCGAGCCGGTACGGCTCGACGTTGATGAACGCGAAGCCCGGCTCTTGGCGGGCGACCTGCTTGAGGATGTCGAGGGTCGGACCGCACTGGCCGCTCGTGCAGAAGGCCGGCGTGGCGAAGGCGAGGACGAACGGACGGTGGGCGGCGATCGCCTGGTCGATCGAGAGCTCGTAGAACGAGGGCTCGGGGTGCGCGTCCGACGAGAGCCGGGCCAGGTCGCCGCCGACGTCGGCTGCGGTCGGGGTCCGGTCGGCGGGGGCCTTCGCGCCGACCGGGACCGGCGAGCCGCTCGGCCGCACCTCGAATCGCATCCGAATCGTCTCCGGCGGGCCGCCCGCAAGCGCGGTCGTGAACTCGGCGCCCCATTCGCCCGCCTCGGGGAAGTCGACGGTCGCGACGTACAGGCCGCGCTCGCCCTCGATCGCCCAGAGGAACGTCCCCGGCACGGTGGCGGTCGGCGTCGAGGGGTCGCGCCCGAGGTCGTAGACCGCGATCGTCGCGTTCCGGTCGGGGCTGGCGGCCGGTTTGTTCGAGGGGTCGAGGAACGAGAAGAGGAGCCGGTTGCGACCGCAGATCTGCTCGGACGAGACGATCACGGGGTAGACGCTCGCCTTGATCGCGGTGCCGATCGCCGGCCAGCCGGGCGGGTCGGGCGGGTTCGGGGCCGGCGCAGTCGGGCAGGCGAAGCTGCCGCCGGCGCCTGGCCAGCCGTCGATGGCCGGCGAGCCGGCCGTCGGTGCCGACGAGCCGCCGCCCGAGCAGGCGACGAGGAGGACGAGCGCGCTTAGCGACAGGGCGAGCGGGAGACGCAGCGGTCGCATGCGCACAGGGTAGCCCCGAAGTCGCCGCCGTGTCGGGCG
>CAYMBB010000029.1:2670-5390 GCA_964388515.1 uncultured Anaerolineaceae bacterium | reverse complement strand
TGCTCGATTCGTGACCGGTACTCAATTCGACGCCCGCCGCGCTAGAATGGGCCACCGTTTCGTTGGGCGCCGGCCGGTCGGCGTGCCGCGAGCGGCTCCAGGAGGTCTGGTGACCCGGTTCCAGAAGCTCGCTGCCGCCACCCTGGCGATGACGTTCGCCCTGGTCACGATCGGGGTCGTCGTCCGCTCGACCGGCTCGGGCCTGGGCTGCCCTGACTGGCCGTTCTGCTACGGGCAGCTGATCCCGCCGCTCGACGACCCCAAGGCCTGGATCGAGTGGATCCACCGGACCGTCGCGGCGCTGATCGGGCTGATGGTCCTGGGCGTCGCGGCCCTCGCGTTCCTCGACCATCGCGATCGACGCTCGATCCTCTGGCCGTCGGTCGGGGCCGTCCTGCTCGTCGGCTTCCAGGCCTGGCTGGGGCGGGAGACGGTCCGGCTCGGCAACTCGGGCGAGTCGGTCACCGCCCACCTCGCGGCCGCGATGTCGGTCCTCGGGCTCCTCGTCTTCATCCTCGCCCGGAGCTTCTACCCGGCCCGGATCGGCGGCCGGGGCGCAAGCCAGCGCTTCACGATCCTGGCCGCGTTCGGGACGCTGGCGACGTTCGCCCTCCTCCTGTTCGGCTCGAACGTCACCGCCACGGACAGCGCGCTCGTCTTCCCCGACTGGCCGCTGATGGGCGGCTCGGCCTTCCCGCCCCTGACGGACGTGACCAGCGCCCAGGTGCTCCATCGCTGGGTGGCGGTCGTGGTCGGGGTGATCGTGCTTGGGATCGCTCACGTCGGCTGGCGGCTGCAGCCCCGGAACCGGGTGATCAGGACGCTTGCCCTCCTGGCCGGCGTTCTCTTCCCGGTCCAGGCGCTCGTCGGTGGGCTCCAGGTGCTCACCCAGCTCGCGCCGTGGACGCAGACGCTCCACCTCGCGCTCGGGGCGATCATCTGGGGCGCGCTGGTGGGGATGACGGTGGTCAGCTACTACGAGGCGCGCGTCGCCCGCCTGCCCGGAACGGGACACGACGGCGGCGACCGGCGGACCGGGGACGCCGGGGACGCGGGTGGCGGGTCGGGCGGGTCCGACCGGCTCGTCGCACCGGCCCCGAGGACGACCCGGGACACGATCCGCGCCTACATCGCGCTCACGAAGCCGCGGATCATCGAGCTCCTGCTCGTGACGACGGTGCCCGCGATGGTCCTCGCCACGCGCGAGGTACCGGGCATCCGGTTCGGCAGCTGGGGCTGGCTCGTCCTCTGGACGGTGGTCGGGGGGACGCTCGCGGCGGGCAGTGCGAACGCGATCAACTGCTACCTCGACCGTGACATCGACGAGCTGATGGCCCGCACCCGGCGGCGCCCGTTGCCGGCCCACGAGGTCCCGCCCGAGAACGCGGTCGTGTTCGGGATCGCCCTCGGCGTCCTCGCCTTCGCCCTCCTGGCCTGGTTCGTCAACCTCGTGGCCGCCTTCCTGACGCTGCTCGCGATCGCCTTCTACGTCCTCGTCTACACGATCGTCCTGAAGCGGACGACGCCCCAGAACATCGTCATCGGCGGCGCGGCGGGCGCGCTCCCGCCGGTGATCGGCTGGGCGGCCGTGACCGGCAACGTCGGCCTGCCGGCGCTCCTTCTGTTCGCCCTCGTCTTCTACTGGACGCCGCCCCACTTCTGGGCGCTCTCGCTCCGGATCCGCAAGGACTACGCCGCGGCCGGCGTGCCGATGCTGCCGGTCGTGCGCGGCGTGCCCGAGACCACCCGCCAGATCCTGCTGTACACGATCCTGATGATCGCGATCTCGCTCGTCCTGTTCGCGGTCGCCCGGATGGGACTCGTCTACCTCGCGGCGGCCGTCGTCCTGGGCGCGGTCTTCCTGTGGCAGGCGATCGTGCTCTGGCGGCAGGGGACCTCGCCCGAGCGCTCGACCGCCCAGGCGATCCGCCTCTACAAGTACTCGATCAGCTACCTGACCCTGCTCTTCCTGGCCGTCGCCGCCGACGCGATCTGGCTCGTGCCGCTCGGCTGACCGGGCGGGGGGCCGCGGCGCGGGCAGGCGCCGTGGCTACGAGGCGCGCCTGCTCGGCGTTCGGTGGCGCGCCTGCTCGGCACCGGCTGGCGTGCCTACTCGCCGAGCGTGCCCGGGCTCTCCTCGAGGAGGCGCAGATCCGGCCGCCGGATGACCCGGCCGGTCTGGTCGAAGATCGGCAGCGCCCACTGGACGATCGGTCCGATCCCGAAGGCGAAGACGACCGTCCCCGGCCCGACCGTCCCGCCGAGCACGAAGCCGAGCCCGAGCGCCGACAGTTCGATCGCCGTCCGGGCCCGCCGAATCGACCAGCCGAAGCGGTGGTGGAGCCCGGTCATCAGCCCGTCGCGCGGACCTGGCCCGAGATCCGCCCCCAGGTAGAGCCCCGATCCGATCCCGATCACGACGACCCCGGCGACCATCATCAGCACCTGTCCGGGGAGCTCGTGCTGAATCGGGACGAACGAGATCCCGGCGTTCGTGGCCGTGCCGATGATCGCCACGTTCAGGAGCGTGCCGAGGCCGGGGCGGCTGCCGAGCGGCCACCAGAGGAGGAGGATCGGCAGGCCGAGGAGGATGCTCACCGTCCCGATCTCGAGCCCGCTCAGCCGGGCCAGGCCTTGGTGGAGGACCTCCCACGGCCCGAGGCCGAGGTCGGCCTGGACCATGAGCGCGATCCCGAGCCCGAAGCCGACGAGCCCGAGCA
>CAYMBB010000029.1:0-2570 GCA_964388515.1 uncultured Anaerolineaceae bacterium | reverse complement strand
CTGGTGGTCAGGCGCGAAAACGGGCGTTCATCCATCGGGACATCGTAATCGACGGCGGCGTGGCACACTGCCCTCGATGGACCTCCACTTCCTCGGCGCGGCGACGACGGTCACCGGTTCGCAGTTCCTCCTCGTCACCGAGCGGGCCCGGATTCTCGTCGACTGCGGAATGTTCCAGGGCGGTCCGAACGAATCGATCCGGAACCGGATCCCGCTCGCCTACGACCCCGCCGGGATCGACGCCATCCTCCTGACCCACGCCCACCTCGACCACTGCGGGCTCCTGCCGCACGTCGTTGCCGAGGGATTCCGCGGCCCGGTCTACGCCACGCGCGGGACGGTCGAGCTGGCCGGGCTCGTCCTGCTCGACTCGGCCAGGCTCCAGGAGGAGTTCGCGAAGCGCCAGGAGCGCTGGCAAAGACGCAACCCGGACAAGGCGGCGGCGGAGGCCCGCCAGGAGGAACGGGCATTCGAGGCTGCGGTCGAGCTCGCGGAGGCCGGGGAGGGCGGGGAGCCTGCGACGGCCCGGGAAGCAGCGTCCGCCGACGCGGCCGCGACGCCGACAGCCCCGACCGGCGCGCACCCCGTCCCGCCGAACCGTGACGCCGAGGTCGCTCTTCGCGCCCAGCCGGCCGAACTCACGATCGACCTGGACGAGCCGCTCTACACCGAGGCCGATGCCCGCCGCGCCCTCGAACGCTGCCGCGGCGTCGGCTACGACGAGGAGCTCGAGGTTGCGCCCGGGATCCAGGCCACGTTCCTCGACGCCGGCCACATCCTCGGCTCGGCGATCATCCGGCTTCGGGTGAGCGAGCGCGAGGGCGGGCCCGAGACCCGGATCGTCTTCAGCGGCGACCTCGGGCGGCCGGGGACCCCGATCATCCGCGACCCGACGCTCGTCACCGACGCGGACTACCTCCTGGTCGAGTCGACCTATGGCGGCCGCGAGCACGAACCCCAGCGCGAGGCGATCCGGATCCTCACCGAGACCGTCCGCCTCGTCGCCGAGCACGACGGCGTCCTCCTCGTGCCCTCCTTCGCCATCGGGCGGACACAGGAGCTGGTCTGGGCGCTCGACCGTCTGATCGACACCGGGGCGATCCCGCTCCTGCCCCTGTACCTCGACTCGCCAATGGCCTCGCGGGCGTCGGACATCTACCGTCGCCACGCCGAGTACTTCGACCCCGAGACGCGCCGGCTGCTCGAGCTCGGCGCGAGCCCGCTCGACTATCCCCGCCAGATCGTGACCAACGACGTCCGGGATTCCGAGGCGATCGCCCATGCCAAGCGCCCGTACATGATCATCGCCTCGAACGGGATGCTCACCGGCGGACGGGTCCTCGGTCACCTGCGCAACCTGATCGATGACCCGAGCGCGGTCATCCTGTTCGTCGGCTACCAGGGCCAGGGGACGCTCGGGGCGCACCTCCAGGCCGGGGCGAAGACGGTCCGGATCGACGGCCAGGAGCGCACCGTCCGCTGCCAGGTCCGCTCGATCAGCGGCTTCTCGGCCCACGCCGATGAGCCCGAGCTCCTGGCCTGGGTGGCGAACTTCACCCGCGGCAAGCAGGTCGGCGACCCCGGCTGGCCGCGGACCGTGTTCATCGTCCACGGCGACCCGGAGGCCCAGCGGGCGCTTGAGCCGAAGATCCGGGCCCTCGGGCTCGAGACGCTCGTGCCCGCCTGGCGCCAGCGGGTGACGCTCGACTGAGCGGTCGGCCCCGCGCGGCCGGCCAGCTCGCGGCCGGCCCCACGCCGCCGGCCAGCCCTCGGCGGCCGGTCAGCCCGCGGCGATCTCGCGGACCGCGGCGTCGGCCGCGGCGAGCATGAACCCGTAGTCGGCGCCGACGGTCGTGAACCGGAACCCCTGCGCCCGGCGCGCCTTGGTCATCGTCGTCGACGGCGTCCAGATGCCGGCCGGGACGCCGTGCGCCGCGGCCCGCTCGAGGACCCGGGCGATCGCCGCCTCGACCTCGGGGTGGCCGAGGTCGCCGGTATGGCCGAGCGCGGCCGAGAGGTCGTTCGGGCCGATCAGGAGCGCGTCCACCCCCGGTACCGAGAGGATCGCGTCGAGGTCGTCGAGCGCCTCGCGGGTCTCGATCTGGATGCAGCAGGTGACGAGCTCGTTCGCCGCCGCGAGGTAGTCGGCCGTGCGGCGGCCGTACTCGGAGGCGCGCCGGGGGGCGATCCCGCGCAGCCCGAGCGGCGGGTAGCGGCACCAGGCGACGGCCCGCTCGGCGTCGGCGACGGTCCGGATCTGGGGCACGACGACCCCCGCCGCCCCGGAGTCGAGGGCATGCATGATCCGGACCGGCTCGTTCGCCCCCACCCTGGCGAGGACCGGGACGCCCGCCGCCCGGGTCGCGATCAGGATCGTCACCAGGTCGTCGGTGCCGAGCGGTCCGTGCTCGCCGTCGGCGACGAGGAAGTCGAAGCCGGAGCCGGCGAGCAGCTCGGCCGCGACCGGGTCGAGGAGCGTCACCCAGGTGCCGAGCAGGAAATCGGTCGAGCGGAGGCGGGCCCGGAAATCCGGGACGATCGTCGGTGCGGTCATGGGCAGACTGTAGCGG
>CAYMBB010000028.1:2935-15510 GCA_964388515.1 uncultured Anaerolineaceae bacterium | reverse complement strand
GGCCGAGCGCTCGGCGGGCGGCCGCGATGTCGTCGACCGTGAGGGCCAGCTCGGCTTGCCCGTTCCGGGTCCCGAGGATCAGGAAGCTGTGGATGTTGACCCCGGCCCGGGCGAGCGTCTCCGACACCTCGGCCAGCGCGCCGGGTCGGTCGTCGACCACGACCATCAGCTGCTGGCCTTCCTCGAACACGTAGCCGGCGGCCAGAAGCGCCTCGCGGGCCGCAGCCTCGTCGTCGACGGTCAGGATGACGTGGCCGGTCGTCCCGGACCCGACACCGGCGATGTGGTGGATGTTGACCCCGCGCACCGCGAGCTCGTGGGTCAGGCGTGACAATGCGCCGGGCCGGTCCTCGATGTGGACGACGAACTGCTGGACCATCGGTCCTCCTCGGCCTGTGCCGGCCCGGATTCTACGGCGATCTGGCCCGCCCCGGATGGCGGACGACGGGCGATCCACGGCGGGTGACCAGGCACACGGCGACGGGACGTCCGCGGCCGCCCCCGCCCGGCCCCGCGGCACGACTCCCGCCCGATCATCCCGGCGGCCGGGTCCCGGCCCCTGCTATACTCCGCCCGTCCTCGAACCCGCGGCCGGGCCCGCAGCATCGGAGGTCGTCCCATTGCTCGAGGAAGGCGCCACGTTCGCCCCGTGAGACGAGCGCGCACCTTCGAAACCGTACGGCGCCGGGCAGCCGGCGCGATGACACGGGCGCAGTCTATCCAGGTCCCCGGCCGGAGTGTCGAGGACCTGTTCGTTTGTCGGCCCGCGGCACGCCCGGCACGATCGGCAGGGCGGCCCGCGGCACGATCGGCAGGGCGGTCCGCGGCCCTCCCGGCACGATCGGCTCGGCCCGCGACCCCCGCGACCCCCGCGAGCGCCGCGCCCGCCCGGGGAGGCGCCTGATGCCCGCGACCGTGATCGTCGGTCTCCAGTGGGGCGACGAGGGCAAGGGCAAGACGACCGACTTCCTCGCCGAGCAGGTCGCGATGGTCGTGCGCTACCAGGGCGGCGACAACGCGGGTCACACGGTCGTCCTGGGCGACGAGGTGTTCAAGCTTCGGCTCGTCCCCTCGGGCGTCCTCTACCCGCACATCACCTCGCTGATTGGCAACGGCGTCGTGGTCAACCCCGCCACCCTGATCGGCGAGCTCGACATGCTCGCCGCGCGCGGGATCGACACCGCCCGGGTCCGGGTCAGCCGGAGCGCCCACGTGATCATGCCCTACCACATCGCGCTGGACCGGGCGATGGAGAACCGCCTGGCCGGCGAGAAGGTCGGCACGACCGGGCGCGGGATCGGGCCGACCTATGCCGACCGCGCCCTCCGGATCGGCCTGCGGATGGAGGACCTGCTCGACCCAGCCGGGTTCCGCCACAAGCTCGAGCGGATCCTGCCCGACAAGAACGACGTCCTGGTCCGGCGTCACGGGCTCGAGCCGTTCGACCCCGAGCGCCTGCTCGACGAGGCGATGGCCTGGGGAGAGCGCCTGCGGCCCCACCTGGCCGACACGACCTGGCTCGTCCAGGACGCCCTGCGCCGCTGCGACCACGTCCTGCTCGAGGGCGCGCAGGGGACGCTGCTCGACCTCGACCACGGCAGCTACCCGTTCGTCACCTCCTCGAACCCGATCGCCGGCGGCGCCTGCACCGGGGGCGGGATCGGCCCGCTCCAGGTCGACGAGGTGATCGGGGTGATGAAGGCGTACAGCACCCGCGTCGGCTCCGGCCCGTATCCGACCGAGCTGACCGACGAGATCGGTCGCGGGATCGCCGAGCGCGGCCACGAGTACGGCACGGTCACCGGCCGGCCGCGGCGGGTGGGCTGGTTCGACGCTGTCCCGCTGCGCTACGCGGTCGCGGTCAACAGCGTCTCGAGCATCATGCTCAACAAGCTCGACATCCTGTCCGGGATCGAGGAGCTGCGCCTGTGCGTCGCCTACGAGATCGACGGCCGGCGGGTGGACGCCTGGCCGTCGAGTGCCGACCTCCTCGCCCGGGCGAGACCGATCTACGAGCGGTTCCCCGGCTGGCGGGAGGAGATCCACGGCATCCGCTCGATCGCCGACCTGCCCGAGAACGCACGGCGCTACGTCGCCGCGCTCGAGGAGCACGCGGGGGTTCCGATCATCCTCGTCTCGGTCGGCCCGGAGCGGACCCAGACGATCGAGCGCGCCTTCCGGCCGATGCGCTGGCGCCCGACGCTGGCCGGGCCACCCGGGCCGAGCTCGTCGGTGGGGGTGAACCCGCCCGGCCTGTCGGGGCCGAACCCGCCCGGGCCGGCCGGGGCGGGCGCGCGCGAGCCGGGAGCGGAACCCGGATGAGCCTGCCGGTCATGCCCACCCGGATCCTCCTCGTGGGGAGCGGTGGCCGCGAACACGCGCTCGCCTGGCGGCTGGCCCGCGAACCAGGGGTCAACCTCGTCGTCGTCGCGCCCGGCAGCGCCGCGATCGCCGCCGAGCCGCACGTCCGCTGCGTCGCGGGCGCCGATCCGCTCGACGGCCCCTCGCTTGCCGCCCTCGCCCGGGCCGAGGCCGTCGAACTGGCGGTGATCGGGCCGGAGGCGCCGCTCGCGGCCGGTGTCGCGGACGCGCTCCTGGCGGCTGGCGTCCCGACCTTCGGGCCGAGTCGCTCCGCGGCCCGGATCGAGACGAGCAAGTCGTTCTGCCACGAGGTGGCCGAGGCCGCCGGCGTCCGGATGGCCCGCGCCGGCGCGTTCACCAGCCTCGAGCCGGCCCGCGCGTTCGCTGCCCGGCTCGCGAGCGAGGGCAACGGCGTCGTGGTCAAGGCGGACGGGCTGGCGGCCGGCAAGGGCGTCACGGTCTGCGACACTCTCGCCGAGGCGGAGGCGGCGCTCGCCGCGCAGTTCGCCGGCCCGGGGCCGGCGACCGTCGTGGTCGAGGAGCGCCTGCACGGCCGGGAGGCGAGCTTGATCGCCCTGTGCGACGGACGGGACGCCCTCGGGCTGCCGGCCGCCCGGGACCACAAGCGCCTCGGCGACGGCGACAGCGGGCCGAACACCGGCGGCATGGGCGCCTGCAGCCCGGTCCCGGACCTGCCCGACTCGCTCGCCGCCGAGCTGATCGAGCGCGTCCACCGCCCGATCCTGGCCGAGCTGGCCCGGCGCGGCACGCCGTTCCGGGGCGCGCTCTATGCCGGGCTGATCCTCACCTCGGACGGACCGGCCCTCCTCGAGTGCAACGCCCGCTTCGGCGATCCCGAGACGCAGGTTCTCATGCCGCGGCTGGGGATCCCCTTGGGCCCGCTCCTCCTGGCCGCCGCCCAGGGGCGGCTGGCGGCCGCGGCCCATCCGTACGGCCTCGACGGCCCGCTCCTGTCGGCGCTCCCCTCGGCCGCGGTCGCGATCGTGGCCGCGGCGGCCGGCTACCCTGGCGCGCCCCGGACGGGCGACCCGATCGGCGGCCTGGCCGAGGCGTCGGCCGGGGGGGCGCTCGTCTTCCACGCCGGAACCAGCCTCGACCCCGACGGCACGTACCGGACGAAGGGCGGCCGCGTCCTGGCCGTGGTCGGGCAGGGCGCGGACCTCGCCGCGGCCCGGGCGGCGGCCGAGCGGGCGATCGGGCGGATCACGTTCGCCGGTCTCCAGCGTCGCCACGACATCGCCGCGGACGAGGTCGGCGCGTCGGCCGCGGGCGCGGTCGCGTCGGCTCCGGTCGCGGTCGCGATGCCGGTCGCCACGCCGGCCCCCTCAGCTCCGGTCGCGACCGAGGGAGCGGCGGGCCGATGATCGGGCGCTACACCCTGCCCGAGATGGGCGCGATCTGGAGCGAGCAGGCCCGCTTCGAGCAGATGCTCCGGGTCGAGCTCGCCGTCGCCCGGGCCCAGGTCGCCCGCGGTCTCGTGCCTCCGGAGGCGTTCGGCGCGATCGAGTCGCGTGCCCGCGTCGACGTCGAGCGGATCGCGGAGATCGAGCGCACGACCGACCACGACGTGATCGCCTTCGTCAGCCAGCTCGCCGAGTCGGTCGGAGCCGAAGGGCGCTACCTCCACCTCGGGCTGACGAGCAGCGACGTCGTCGACACCGCGCTCGCCCTCCAGCTGCGGGCGGCCGGCGAGCGACTCCTCGCCGACTGCGACGGGCTGCTCGCCGTCCTCGTCGCCCGCGCCCGGGCCGAGGCCGGGACGGTGATGATGGGTCGGACGCACTCGGTCCACGCCGAGCCGACGACGCTCGGCCTGAAGCTCGCCGGCTGGGCGTTCGAGCTCGCCCGCGACCGCGACCGGCTCGCGCGGACGGTCGACGAGGTCGCCACGGGCAAGATCTCCGGCCCGGTCGGGACCTACAGCCACCTCGCGCCGGACCTCGAGGCGGAGGTTCTCGCGGCGCTCGGGCTGCACGTCGACCCGGTCAGCACGCAGATCGTCCAGCGCGACCGGCATGCCGCCTTCCTGGCCGCGATCGCGATCACCGGCGGCTCGCTCGAGCGCTTCGCGACCGAGATCCGCAACCTCCAGCACACCGAGATCGGCGAGCTCCAGGAGCCCTTCCGAAGCGGCCAGAAGGGGAGCTCGGCGATGCCCCACAAGCGGAACCCGATCCTCTCCGAGCGGATCGCCGGGCTCGCCCGCCTGCTGCGCGGCTACGCCCACGTCGCCCTCGAGAACCAGCCGCTGTGGCACGAGCGGGACATCAGCCACAGCTCGGCCGAGCGGGTGATCCTGCCCGACGCGACGATCCTGCTCGACTACATGCTGGTCAAGATGGCCGGCCTCGTCGAGGGGCTCGTCGTCCGGCCCGACCGGATGCGCGAGAACATCGCCCGCGGGCTCGGCCTCCATGCCAGCAGCCGCGTCCTGCTCGCCCTCGTCGAGCAGGGCGGCCTCGCCCGTGAGGAGGCGTACGCGATCGTCCAGCGGGCCGCCCTGCGTGCCGCCGACGAGCGGGTCCCGCTCAAGGAGCTGCTCGCCACCGACCCCCAGGTCGCCGCCAACCTGACCCTCGCCCAGCTCGACCGCTGCTTCGACGACGCGTCGTTCCTGCGCCATGCGCCGGAGATCATCGCCCGCCTGGACAGCCTGGAGGCCAGCCGCCATGCCGCTCACTGACGCCTATGTCCGCTCCGGCAAGGTCCGCGACCTGTTCGCGGTCGACGACGAGCGCCTGCTCCTCGTGGCCAGCGACCGGCTCTCGGCGTTCGACGTCGTCCTCCCGACCCCGATCCCGGACAAGGGCCGGATCCTGACCGGCCTGTCGCGTTTCTGGTTCGCCCGGACGACCGGGATCGTGGCCAACCACCTGCTCTCGACCGACCCGACCGACCTGCCCCCGGGCTGGGCCGACGAGCCGGCCGAGCGGGCCGAGCTGCGCGGCCGGATGATGCTCTGCCGGCGGGCCAGGGTCCTCCCGGTCGAGGTGATCGTCCGGGGCTACGTCGCCGGCTCGGGCTGGAAGGAGTACCAGCGGGCCGGGACGATCTGCGGTATTCCCCTCCCGGCCGGCCTGCGCGAGAGCGACCGGCTGCCCGAGCCGATCCTCACCCCCTCGACCAAGGCCGAGCAGGGCGCGCACGACGAGAACATCGGCTTCGACCGGATGGTCGAGCTCGTCGGGGCGGACCTCGCCGAGCGCGTCCGCGACATCGCGCTCCGGATCTACGCCCACGCCGCCGCCGCCACCGAGCCGGCCGGGATCATCCTGGCCGACACGAAGTTCGAGTTCGGGACCGACCCGCGGACCGGCGAGCTGCTCCTGATCGACGAGCTGCTGACGCCCGACTCGAGCCGCTTCTGGGACGCCGCCGCCTGGCAGCCGGGCCACGCCCAGCCCTCGTACGACAAGCAGTTCGTCCGTGACTGGCTCGAGACCCAGCCCTGGGACAAGACCGCTCCCGGCCCGGAGCTCCCGGCGGAGATCGTGGCCGGGACGCGGGCGCGCTACGTCGAGGCGTTCGAACGGATCACCGGGGCGAGCTTTGCGCGTTACCTCGAGGAGGACGTGATCGCGCCATGAACCAGCCCGCCCCGAACCAGCCCGCTCCGAACCAGCCCGCTCCGAACCAGCCCGCGACCGAGTACCGCTACGCGGTCAACGTCACCCCCAAGCCCGGCATCCTCGATCCCCAGGGCCGGGCCGTCGAGCAGAGCCTGCCTCACCTCGGGCTGAGCGGCATCTCCGCGGTCCGGGTCGGCCGGCGGATCGAGCTGACCGTCGCAGCCCCCGGCGAGGCCGCGGCAAGGGCGGTCGTCGAGCGGCTCGCCCGCGAGCTGCTGAGCAACCCGCTGATCGAGGTCTACGGGATCGAGCTGCTTGGCGCGACCTCGTCGACGACATCGGCCGGATCCCCGCCGCCCGGCGCCACGGGCACGGAGGCCGGAGCGCGATGAGCGTCCGCGTCGGGGTCGTCGTCTTCCCGGGCTCGAACCGCGACGTCGACGCGCTGCGCGCCCTCGAGCTGGCTGGCGCCGAACCGGTCAGCCTGTGGCACGAGTCGGCCGACCTGCAGGGGGTCGCCGCGATCGTCCTGCCCGGCGGCTTCGCCTACGGCGACTACCTGCGGGCGGGCGCGATCGCCCGCTTCTCGCCGGCGATGCGCGCCGTCAGCGCCTTCGCCGCGGCGGGCGGTCTCGTGCTCGGCATCTGCAACGGCTTCCAGGTCCTGGCCGAGGCCGGGCTCGTGCCCGGCGCGCTGCTCCGGAACCGCTCGCTCCGCTTCGTCTGCCGCCAGGTGACGATCGCCCCCGAGCGGCTCGACACCCCGTTCACCCACCTGATCGGCGGGCGGCGACCGCTGCGCATGCCGGTCGCCCACGGCGAAGGCTGCTACTACGCCGACGAGGCGACCCTCGACGCCCTCGAGCGCGACGGCCAGGTCCTCTTCCGCTACGTCCACGACGACGGCCGGCCCGCCCTCGACCCGGACGACCCGGCCAACCCGAACGGCTCGCTGCGCGGGATCGCCGGGGTGATGAACGCGGCCGGCAACGTGGCCGGGTTGATGCCTCACCCGGAGACCGCGGTCGAGGCCCTCCTCGGCTCGGACGACGGGCTGCTGATCATCCGCTCGCTCGTCGAGAGCGCGGCCGGGCGCCTGGTCGCCGGGCGGCCGCTCGAGGCCGGGGCCCGATGACGACCGTCCTCCTCCCGCTCCACCGTCAACTCGGGATCACCGACGACGAGCTCGACGCGATCCGCGACCGCCTCGGCCGCGAGCCGAACGACCTCGAGCTGGCGATGTTCAGCGTCATGTGGAGCGAGCACTGCTCGTACAAGAGCTCGAAGCCGCTCCTGCGCACCCTGCCCACCGCCGGCGAGGGCGTCGTCGCCGGGCCAGGTGAGAACGCCGGCGTCATCTCGATCGGCGACGGGCTGGCCGTGGCGTTCAAGATCGAGTCGCACAACCATCCCTCGGCCGTCGAACCCTACCAGGGCGCGGCGACCGGGGTGGGGGGGATCCTGCGCGACATTTTCACCATGGGCGCTCGCCCGATCGCGGTCCTCGACGCCCTCCGCTTCGGCGACCCGGCCGATCCGCGGACGCGGCACCTCGTGAACGGGGTCGTGGCCGGGATCGGGGGCTACGGCAACTGCGTCGGCGTGCCGACCGTCGGCGGCGAGCTCGTCTTCGACCCGTCCTACCAGGGCAACCCGCTGGTGAACGTGATGGCCATCGGGCTCCTGCCCGAGGATCGCCTGACGCTCGCCCACGCCCCCGGGCCGGGCAACCTGGCCGTCCTGTTCGGCTCGACGACCGGCCGCGACGGGATCGGCGGCGCCTCGGTCCTCGCCTCGGCCACGTTCGCCGACGATGACCCCTCGAAGCGCCCGAGCGTCCAGGTGGGCGACCCGTTCGCTGAGAAGCTGCTGATCGAGGCCTCGCTCGAGCTGATCGAGGGCGGACTGGTCGAGGGTCTCCAGGACCTCGGTGCGGCCGGGATCACCTGCGCCACCTCGGAGACGGCCGACCGGGCCGGGACGGGGATCGTCATCGATCTCGACGCGGTGCCCCGTCGCGAGCCGGGGATGGAGCCGTTCGAGGTGATGATCTCGGAGTCCCAGGAGCGGATGCTGGCGATCGTCCGGCCCGAGCGCTATCCGGCCGTCGAGGCGGTCTGCCGGCGCTGGGGCCTGCCGGTGGCGATCATCGGCCGGGTGACCGACGATGGCGACATCACCGTCGTCGAGGGCGGTCTCGACGAGGGTGGACGCCCGAGAGCGGGTGCCCGGGTGCTGGCCAGGATCCCCGCCCGCGCCCTGACCAGCGACGCGATCGTCCACCACCGGCTCGCCGCACCGCCCGCCCGGCGCCGTCCCGCCCCGGCGCCGGGGGTCCCGGCCGAGCCGGCCGAGCTGCTCCCCGAGCGCGGCATGGACCCGGGAGCCGTCCTGCTCGCGCTCCTCGGTTCGGCGAACCTGTCGAGCCGGCGCTGGGTCTACGAGCAGTACGACAGCAACGTCGGGGCGAGCACGGTCGTCGGACCGGGCGATGGCGCGGCGGTCCTGCGGGTCCGGGGGACGACGAAGGGCCTGGTCGCGACGACCGACGCCAACCACGGGGTCGGCGTGCTCGACCCCTGGTTGGGCGCCGCGCTGAGCGTGGCCGAGGCGGCTCGCAACGTCTCGATCACCGGCGCCCGACCGCTCGGGGTGACGAACTGCCTGAACTTCGGCGACCCGACCCGACCCGAGGCGTTCTGGCAGCTGAGCGAGGCGGTCCGCGGCCTCGGCGACGCCTGCCGGGCGCTCGGCCTGCCGGTGACCGGGGGCAACGTGTCGCTGTACAACGAATCGCCGGGCGGGGCGATCGCCCCGACCCCCGAGATCGGGGTCGTCGGGCTGCTCGAGGACGTCACGCGCCGGGTCGGGCCGGCCTTCGTCGCCGACGGCGACGTCGTCGTCCTCGTTGGCGAGGCGACCCCCGGGCTGGCCGGAAGCGAGTACGCGGCGCTGGCCGGGGTCGCGGCCGAGGACGGCCCGCCGGTCCTCGACCTCGCCCGCGAGGTCGCCCTCCAGCGCTTCATCCGCGAGGCGATCGGGCGCGGTCTCGTCGAGTCGGCCCAGGACGTGTCGGGCGGCGGACTCGCGGTCGCCCTCGCCGAGTGCGCGATGTGGGGCGGTCGCGGCGCCCGGCTGCGGGTGGGGGTGCGCTGGGCGCCGGCGGTCGAGCTGTTCGGCGAGAGCCCCTCGCGCCTCGTCGCCACCTGCCGGCCGCGCCACGCCCCGGCCCTCCTCCTGCTCGCCCGCCAGTTCGGGCTGCCGGCCGAGGAGCTGGGCACCGTCGGCGGCGCCCGGCTCGTCGTCGAGCTGACCGGCGAGGGCGCGACCGGGGCGGCCGAGGCGCGCGGCTCGCGGGTCGCCGACGCCCTCGACGTCCCGGTCGCCGAGCTCCGCCATGCCTGGGAGCACGGCCTCGTCCGGGCCCTGGGCGAGGAGGCCTGACGATGTGCGGCATCTTCGGGGCGGTCCTGCCGGCCGGCTGGGGCGACTCGCCGGTCGAGGCGGCCCGGATCGCCACGCTCGGGCTGTTCGCCCTCCAGCATCGGGGCCAGGAGTCGGCCGGCCTGGCGGTCAGCGACGGCGAGCAGCTGATGGTCTACAAGGACCTGGGGTTGATCAACTCGGTCCTCGACGAGCGCCGCCTGCCGAGCCTGCGGGGGCGGCTCGCGATCGCCCACTGCCGCTACTCGACGACCGGCTCGACGGTCTGGGAGAACGCCCAGCCGACGTTCCGGCTCGGACCGCGCCGCTCGATCGCGGTCGGCCACAACGGCAACCTGGTGAACACCCGTGAGCTGCTGGGGCGGCTCGCCGGCGGGCTCAGCCGCCTGCCGGCCACGACCGACACGGAGCTCCTGACCGCGCTCCTGGCCGACGATCCCGCGGCCGACCTCGTCGAGGCGCTGTGCCGGGTCCTGCCGACCGTCCGCGGCGCGTACAGCCTCGTCATCCTCGACGCGCGGCGGGTGATCGGGGTCCGTGACCCGCACGGCTTCCGGCCGCTCGTCATCGGCCGGATCCGGGCGTCCGGGGAGGCGGGCCCGGCGGGCCCGGACGCTGCTCCGGCCGCGTCCGCGGACGAGCCGACCGGCTGGCTCCTCTCGTCCGAGACGGCCGGCCTGGACATCGTCGGCGCCGAGTACGTCCGCGATGTCGAGCCGGGCGAGATCGTCATCCTCGAGCAGGGCCGGGAGCCGCGCTCGGTCCGCTTCGCGCCGGCCCGCCCCGCCCTGTGCGTCTTCGAGCTCATCTACTTCGCCCGGCCGGACTCGTACATGGAGGGCGTCAGCCTGTACGAGGCGCGCCGGCGGATGGGGATCCAGCTCGCGGCCGAGCATCCGGCCACGGCCGACCTGGTCATGCCCGTCCCCGACACCGGGGCGGCGGCGGCGGCCGGTTTCGCCGAGGGCTCGGGCTTGCCCTACCGCGAGGGCCTGGTCCGCAACCGCTACGTCGGGCGGACGTTCATCCAGCCCTCCCAGGCGATGCGCCACCGGGGCGTGACGATCAAGCTGAACCCGCTGCCCGAGGTGATCCGCGGCCGGCGCCTGATCGTCGTCGACGACTCGATCGTGCGAGGCACGACGACCCAGCAGATCGTCACTCTCCTGCGCCGGGCCGGCGCCGCCGAGGTCCACGTCCGGATCAGCGCCCCGCCGATCCACCACCCCTGCTTCTACGGGATCGACACCCAGATCGAGACCGAGCTGATCGCGGCCCACCACTCGGTCGAGGAGATCCGGGCGTTCATCGGGGCCGATTCACTCGGCTATCTCTCGATCAAGGGCGTGCTCAACGCGCTCGACCTGCCCTACGAGCGGTTCTGCTTCGCCTGCTTCGACGGCAACTACCCCGAGCCGGTGCCCTACGACGCGGCCCGGCGCAAGTTCGTCCTCGAGGAGGAGGCGGTCGCGAGCGGTGGCTGACGAGCGGCGGGCATACCGGGCGGCAGGCGTCGACGTCCGGGCCGGGGAGCGGGCGGTCGAGCTGATGCGGGCGGCGGTCGAGTCGACCCGGCGCGCGGAGGTACTCGGCGGCCTCGGCGGGTTCGCCGGGGCGGTCGCGCTGCCGGCCGGCTACCGGGAGCCGCTCCTCGTCTCGGCGACCGACGGGGTCGGCACGAAGACCGCGATCGCGGCCGCCCTCCACCGCTTCGACACGGTCGGGATCGACCTCGTCGCGATGTGCGCCGACGACGTCGTGTGCACCGGGGCGGCGCCGCTCTTCTTCCTCGACTACGTCGCGGTCGGGCGGCTCGTCCCGGTCGACGTGGCCGAGCTCGTCGGCTCGGTCGCGGCCGGCTGCCGTGAGGCCGGCTGTGCGCTCGTGGGGGGCGAGACGGCCGAGCACCCCGGGCTGATGGAGCCCGACGAGTTCGACCTGGCCGGGTTCTGCGTCGGGATCGTCGAGCGCGAACGCCTGCTCGACGGGACGGCCGCCCGGCCCGGCGACGCGATCGTCGGCCTGGCCGCGAGCGGGCTGCACGCCAACGGCTTCACCCTCGTCCGCTCGCTGATCGCCGAGTACGACCTCGACCTCGGCGGGCCGTACCAGGCGCAGCTGCGCCGGACCCTCGGCGACGCCGAGCGCGACGCGGCGCTCGCCCGTGAGCCGGAGCACGCGCTGGCCACCCTCGGCGAGGTCCTCCTCACCCCGACCCGGATCTACACCCGGGCAATCCTCCGGCTGCGCGAGGCGCTCGAGGCGGCCGCCCTGCCGCTGCGCGGGGTCGCTCACGTGACCGGCGGCGGCCTGCCCGGCAACGTGCCCCGGGCGCTGCCCGAGGGCCTTGGCGCCCGGCTCGACCCGGAGCGCTGGCCGATGCCGTCGGTGATGCGCCTCTTCGGCGCCCTCGGCGGATTGGCCGACGACGAGCTGCGGGCCACCTTCAACGGCGGGCTCGGGATGGTCGTCGTCGTCCCGCCAGCGGCCGTGGCGGCCACGATCACGGAGCTATGCGTGGCCGGGCAGCGGGCCTGGCTGGTCGGCGAGGTCGTGCCGGTCGAGGAGCTCGGAGGCCGCCGCTACGCCGAGGGGGCGCTCGGGAGGTGACCGGATGAGTCCCGTCAGCGCGTCGGCCGGCCGGATCGCGGTCGGCGTCTCGGGCGCCGGGAGCAACCTCCGGGCGCTCGCCGCCGCGGCGGGGCGCGGGGAGCTCGGCGGCTCGATCGCGCTCGTCTTCGCCGACCGGGCCTGCCCGGCCCTCGACTGGGCGGTGGAGCAGGGGATCGAGACCGCCCTCCTGCCGGGCCTGGCGGCCCGCGAGCCCGGCGAGCGCGCCGCCGGCGACGCGACCCTGGCCGCGGTCCTGCAGGCGGCGGAGGTCGACCTCGTCGTCCTCGCCGGCTACCTGCGGATCGTCGGCCCGGCCACCCTCGCCGCCTTCGCCGGCCGGATCCTGAACACCCATCCGGCGCTCCTGCCGAGCTTCCCGGGCGCGCACGCCGTGCGTGACGCGCTGGCCCACGGGGTGGCCGTCAGCGGCGCCACCGTCCACCTCGTCGACGCCACGCTCGACGGCGGGCCGATCGTCGCCCAGGAGGCCGTCCCGGTCCTGCCCGGCGACGACGAGGCGACGCTCCACGCCCGGATCCGGGCGGTCGAGCATCGCCTCCTGCCACG
>CAYMBB010000028.1:0-2835 GCA_964388515.1 uncultured Anaerolineaceae bacterium | reverse complement strand
CCGGAGATGCTCGACGGGCGGGTGAAGACGCTCCACCCGCGGATCCACGCCGGGATCCTGGCCGATCGTCGCCGGGCCGACCATCGCCGCCAGCTCCTGGCCGCCGCGATCGCCCCGTTCGAACTGGTCGTGGTCAACCTCTACCCCTTCGCCGCGGCGGCCGAGCGGTCCGGGACGACGTTCGACGAGCTGGTCGAGGAGATCGACATCGGCGGACCCTCGCTCGTCCGGGCGGCGGCCAAGAACCACGCCGGCGTGGCGGTCGTCACCAGTCCGGCCCGCTACCAGGAGGTCCTCGCCGCCCTCCGGCGCGAGGGACGCGTGCCGGACGGGCTGCGGGCTGCGCTCGCGGTCGAGGCGTTCCGGAGCACCGCCGCCTATGACGCCCGGATCGCCGCCGAGCTGCCGGCCCGGATGGCGGCGAGCGGGGTCGCGTTGCCCGACGAGCCGGGCCTGCCGGGCGCGTCGGACCCGTACCCTCCCAGCCTGACGATCGGGCTCGAGAAGGTCTCGACCCTGCGCTACGGCGAGAACCCGCACCAGCCCGCGGCCCGCTACCGGCGCGCCGGCGAGCGGCCCGAGGCGGGCCCGTTCGCGACCGCGGCGCCGCCCCTCCAGGGCAAGCCGCTGAGCTACAACAACATCCTCGACGCCTCCGCCGCCGCGGCGCTCGCCCGCCGGCTGCGGGGCCCGGCGTGCGTGATCGTCAAGCACACGAACCCATGCGGAGCGGCCGAGCGCGACGACCTCCTGGCGGCCTGGCGGGCGGCCCTCGAGGGCGATCCGGTCTCGGCCTTCGGGGGCGTCGTCGCCCTGACCGGGACGGTCGACCGGGCGGTCGCCGAGGCGCTCGGCTCGATCTTCCTCGAGGTCGTCGTCGCCCCGGCCTACGACGACGAGGCCCGGGCGGTCCTGGCCTCGAAGCCGAACCTGCGCCTGATCGTCGACCCGAACCTCGGGCCGGGCGCGGAGGCCGGACCCGACGTTTGCGGTGCCGCGCCCCAGGTGGCCGACCCGACCGGTTCGCTCCGCACCGCCGGCGGCGCGGTTCTCGTCAGTGCGCCGGACATCCTGCCCGACGACCCGGCGAGCTGGCGGCTCGTGACCAGCCGGGCCCCGACGGACCGGGAGCGCGCCGATCTCGAGCTCGCCTGGCGGCTCGTCCGGGGGGTCACCTCGAACGCGATCGTGCTCGTCCGGGACGGGATGCTGATCGGGCTCGGCTCCGGCCAGACGAGCCGGGTCGACGCGGCCCGCCAGGCGGTCGAGAAGGCACGGACGCTGCTCGGTCCGGAGCGGCTGGCCGGTGCCGCCTGCGCGTCGGACGCCTTCTTCCCGTTCCCCGACGCGGTCGACGCCTGTCTCGAGGCCGGGGGCGCGCCTTCGTCCAGCCCGGCGGCTCGATCCGCGACGGCGAGGTGATCGCGGCCGCCGAAGCGGCCGGGGCGGCGATGCTCCTGACCGGGGTACGCCACTTCCGGCACTGACCGCCGTCACGACCGGCCGACCGGTCATCCCTGGGCGAGCCGCTCGGCCCTTGACCGACGACCTGGCCGGCCCACACTGGAGGGCGACGGGGCAGCCAGTTGACGACAGGAGGCCAGACGATGACCAGCGAACCGAACGAACCGAAGGCAGCGGGCACTGGGGCCGGTGAGCCGGGCGGCGGTCCGGGCGCGCGCCCGGCCGAGTGGCTACATCAGCTCCAGGTCATGATCGACGAGCTCTCGACCCAGGCTGCCCCGGTCCTCCGTGATGTCGCGGCCAAGGCGGCCGAGCTTGCCGCCAAGGCCGGCGAGGCGGCCGGGCCGCTGGCCCACAAGGCGGCCGACGTGACGACCGATCTCGGCCAGAAGGTGGCCGAGAAGGGGCGCGAGGTCGCGGCCGATCTGCGCCGGAGCGCCGCCCAGGAGCCGGCGTCGCCACCGGCCGCCGAGCCGCCGGCCGGGCCCCCGGCCACGAGCGGCGCGAGCGAGCCGGCCGGTGAGTCGACGACCGAGTCAGAGTCGGCGACGGCGGGGAGCCCGGGCGCCTGACCTCGTCACCGGGTGGCGGGGCGTGGCCGGCTGAGCAGCGCCGGTGGTCGGTCGGCGTGCCGGTCGGCGTGGCCGGCTGACCCACGTCGTCGGTCGGGCGGGCGTGCCGGTGGGCGTGGTTGGCTGAGCAGCGCCGCGGTCGGGCGGGCGTGCCGGCCGTCCGGCGCGGGCCGGGCCCTGCTACGATCGCCCGGCCATGACCGACCGCCGCCGCTACTACCTCACGACCGCCATCGCCTATGCCAACAACCGACCCGGCCTGCACACCCTGTACGAGGTGATCGGGGCCGACGCGATCGCCCGCTGGCACCGGATGCTCGGCGACGACACCCGCTTCCTGACCGGCACCGACGAGCACTCGGTGAACATCGCGATGAAGGCCGAGGAGCAGGGCAAGACGCCGCGTGCCTTCGTCGACGAGATGGTCGGGCTCTTCCGGTCGGCCGAGGACGCCCTGGCGATCAGCCCCGATCGCTTCATCCGCACGACCGACCCGGACCACGTCCGGGCCGCCCAGGAGATGGTCCGGCGAGCGTACGCCAACGGCGACATCTACCTCGGCACGTACGAGGGCTGGTACTGCCCGAACGAGGGATTCCGGGCGGTCTCCGACCTGCTCGAGACCGCCCGCGGCACGATCTGCCCGAACCATCCCGACGTCCCCCTCCAGTGGCTGAGCGAGCGTAACTGGTTCTTCAGGCTCTCGGCCTACCAGGAGCGGCTCGAACGTCACTACGCCGAGCACCCCGACTTCGTCGCCCCCGAGTACCGCCGGAACGAGATGCTCGGCTTCATCCGC
>CAYMBB010000027.1:0-15614 GCA_964388515.1 uncultured Anaerolineaceae bacterium | reverse complement strand
GAAGACGGCATACGAGCTAGGAGTCCGTCTCGTGGGCTCGGAGATGTGTATAAGAGACAGCCGCAGGAGCGCGCCCGCGTCCCGGCGCCCGAGGCCTGCGCGTGGGCGCCCGCGTCCCGGCGCGAGGAACCCTCGGCCCCTCGCCGGCGCGGGCCGCGGAACCGTCAGCGCGCCGCGGCCAGCACCCGCGCCGCCTCGGCCGCCTTCTGCGCCTTCACCTGCTCGGAGTGCTCGCGGTGAATGGCCACGACCTCGGCCGGGTCGCCCTCGGCCACGATGTGGCCCTGCTCGAGCAGGATCGCCCGGTTGCAGAACTCGGTCACCCAGTTCATGTCGTGGGTGACCAGGACGATCCCCTTCGCCGCCCGGACCAGCTCGAGCACCCGGGCCTGAGACTTCGCCCGGAAGACCTGGTCGCCGGTGGCCAGGACCTCGTCGAGGAGGAGGATGTCCGGGTCGATCGCGGTCGCGATCGAGAATCCAAGGCGGGCCCGCATCCCGGTCGAGTAGGTCTTGATCGGGGCATCGATGAACTGGCCGAGGTCGGCGAACTCGATGATCGAGTCGATCCGGCGCGCCATCTCGCGGTGGTCCATGCCCATGAACGCCCCGGCCAGGAGGATGTTGTCGCGTCCGGTCAGCTCGGCGTCGAACCCGGCCCCGAGCGTCAGCAGGCTCGAGATCTGGCCGCGGACGTCGATCTGGCCCTCGGACGGGGTGATGATCCCGGCCAGCGCCTGGAGGAGGGTCGACTTGCCCGCCCCGTTCGGGCCGATGACCGCCAGCGACTCGCCCTTGGTCAGGCTGAACGAGACGTGCCGCAGGGCCCAGAACGAGCTCGGGCCCTCGCGCCGGCGGAGGAGGTTGGCGAACGACTGGCGGACGGTGTTCTTGCGCGTCAGGCGCAGGCTGTAGCGGACGCCGAGGTCGCGCACCTCGATCACCGTCGGCGCCCCCGGCCGGATCGCCCCGGGACTCACTCCCTCGACCATCACAGGACCTTGGCGAACGCCGGCTCGAGGCGCTTGAAGAGGAGCGTGGCCAGGACGAGCAGGATGACCGAGCCGGCGAGCCAGGCGGCGAGGTGGCCCCACAGGGGCATCGAGGGGTCCCCGGTCGGGGTGCCGTAGATGACGTTCCGGTACGACTCGAAGAACGTGTAGAACGGGTTGATGGCCATGACGTCGGCGATCAGCGGGTTCGTCTCCTTGAGCTTCTCGATCGCGGCGGCCGAGTAGAGCCCGGGTGAGAGGTAGAACCAGAGCCGCAGGGCGTGGCGGCTGACGTTGGCGATGTCCCGGAAGAAGACGTTGATCCCGGCCACGACGAACGAGAAGGCGAGCGTGAAGACGAACTGGACGGCGGCGATGAGCGGGATGAAGACGAGCGTCGGGCTGATCCGGTCGGAGTAGAAGAGGACGAGCAGCCCGGCCAGCGGGATCATCCCGAAGGCGAAGTTGGCGATCCCGGCGAAGGTCGTCGCGGTGGGCAGGATGATCTTCGGAAACTGGATCTGCTTGATCAGCCGTTCCTGTCCCACGACCGAGGTGATCGCGTCGTAGACGCTGCTCGTGAACCATTTCCAGGGCAGGATCGCGGCAAAGATGAAGAGCGGGTAGTCGGGCGTCGTGCGCTGGAAGATGACCGAGACGAGGATGACGTAGACGACCATCTGGAGGAGCGGATCGAGGATCCACCAGATGTTGCCCAGGACCGTGTCCGAGCCCTTCTTCTTGAGGTCGGCCTGGACGAGGTAGCGGATCAGGCGCCGGCGCGACCACGTCTCGCGGATCGCCTCTCCGATCAGGCCGAGCGGGCCGGGCCGGATGGCCGTCGAGCGCAGGGAAGCGGGCGCCTCGCGGGCGATCTCCTCGCCGGTGATGTCCATGAGCCGATGTACGGTAGCACGACCGGCTAGCATGGGTCCGTGACCCGCGAACCCCGGCTCCGGGACGGCGCGCGCCGCCCGGTGTGCATGCTCGTCCACTCCTACTACGAGGAGGACCCCCGCGTCCGGCGCGAGGCCGAGTCGCTCCTGGCCCACGGGCGACCGGTCGACGTCTTTGCCCTCCGCCGCCCCGGCGACGGTCCGACCGGCGAGATCGAGGGGGTCCGGCTTTACCGGATCGACGTCCAGCGCCACCAGGGGGCCGGGCTCGGGACGTACCTCGCCGAGTACCTCGCCTTCCTCGTGCGCGCCGGCTGGGCCGCGACGCTGGCCCATCGGCGGCGGCGCTACGCTCTTCTCCAGGTCCACACCCTGCCCGACTTCCTGGTCTTCGCCGGCCTGCCCCTGCGCCTGGCCGGCGTTCCGCTCGTTCTCGACCTCCACGAGGCGATGCCCGAGTTCTTCCGGAGCCGGTTCCCGGGTGCCTCGAACCCGCTCGTCCACCGGGCGCTGCTCGTCCAGGAGCAGCTGGCGATCGCCGCCGCGGACGCGGTGATCACGGTCAACGACGCCCTCGCCGACCGACTCGAAGCTCGGGGCGTCCAGCGCGACAAGGTCACCGTCGTCCTGAACAGCCCCTCGCTGGCGCGGTTCGACCCGTCCCGCTCTCCGGCCCGGCCGTTCCTGGCCGACGGTCAGCTCCGGCTCGTCTACGCCGGCGCGCTCACGCCCACCTACGAGCTCGATGTCGTGCTCGCGGCGCTCGCCCGGATCGAGGCCCGCCGGCCGGAGCTCCAGGTGCGTCTCGACCTCTACGGGCGGGGCGACTCCGAGCCGGTCCTCCGGGCCCGGGCCGAGGCGCTGGGCGTCGCCGGGCGGGTCACGTTCCACGGCCGGATCCCGATCGAGGAGGTGCCGGCCGCGATCGCGGCGGCTGACATCGGGCTCGCCCCGACCCGGCGCGACCGGTTCACCGACGTCAGCCTCTCGACGAAGATCTTCGAGTACGCGGCGATGGGCCGGCCGGTCGTCGCGACGCGCCTGCCGATGGTCGAGCGGACGTTCGCCGAGGGGACAATCGCGACGTACCCGGCCGGTGACGCCGAGGCAATGGCCGACGCGATCCTGCGGCTCATCGACCGCCCCGCGGAGCGCACGGCCCGGGTCGAGCGGACGCTCGAGCGCGTCCGTGAGCTGGCCTGGGAGCGCGAGTCGGAGCGCTACGTCGGACTGATCGAGCGCTTCGCCCGGGACGGGCTATCCTCCCTCCCGTGACCACCTCGCCGCTGCCAGCCACCCCGCCGCTGCCGGCCGCCATGGCGACCCCGGCCGACCGGCGGATCGCGATCGTCGGGCTCGGCTATGTCGGCCTGCCGCTTGCGATCGCCTTCGAGGAGGCCGGCCTTGACGTCGTCGGGGTCGATGCCAAGGAGGAGCGGGTGGCCGAGCTGCGGGCCGGCCACTCGCCGATCGACGACATCTCCGACGATCGTCTCCGGGCCGCCCTCGCCCGCGGTCTCGCGATCGCCCACACCGGGGAAGCGGACCTCGGGTCAGCCGACGTCGTCTTCGTCTGCGTCCCGACCCCGATCACCCAGTCGAAGGACCCGGACCTCGGACCGGTCCTCTCGGCCGCCGGGCTCGTCGGCCGCCACCTCCGGCCGGGCCAGCTGGTCGTCCTCCAGTCGACGACCTTCCCGGGCACGACGACCGGCCCGTTCCGGGCCGAGCTCGAGCGCTCCGGGCTCGTCGCGGGCCGTGACTTCGACCTCGCCTTCGCCCCCGAGCGGGTGAACCCGGGCGATCCGGCGAGCGCCCGGCGCGACGTCCCCCGGCTCGTCGGCGGCGCCACGCCGGCGGCCACCACCCGGGCCGCGGCGCTTCTGCGCCGGATCAACTCGACCGTGGTCGAGATGAGCTCACCCGACGCGGCTGAGCTGGCCAAGCTGCTGGAGAACGTCTTCCGGAACGTGAACATCGCCCTCGTCAACCAGCTCGCCCTCCTGTGCGAGCGGATGGGGCTCGACGTCTGGGAGGTGATCGACGGCGCGGCGACGAAGCCGTTCGGCTTCATGGCCTTCCGGCCGGGACCGGGTGTCGGTGGCCACTGCATCCCGGTCGACCCGTACTACCTGGCCTGGCGGGCGCGCGAGTTCGACTTCGTCGACCGCTTCGTGGAGCTCGCCGGGGACATCAACCTGGCGATGCCGCGCCACGTCGTCGATCTCGTGGCCGAAGCGCTGAACGACCGCGGCCGGGCCCTCCGCGGGGCGCGCGTCGGCGTGCTGGGGGTCGCGTTCAAGCCGGACGTGCGCGACCCGCGCAACTCGCCAGCGGGGGAGATCCTCGCCCTCCTCGCCGGTCGCGGCGCCGAGCTCGCCTACCACGATCCGCACGTGCCCCGCTTCCGGGCCGCTGACGGCCGCGATTTCGCCAGCCGCGCGCTCGAGGAACTGCTCGACGGCTCGGACGTCGTCGTCGTCGTGACCGCCCACCGGGCGATCGACTGGGACGAGGTCTACGCCCGCGCCACGCTCGTGGTGGACACGACGAACAGCTCCCGGGGGCGGGCGCTCCGCCCCCGCCAGGTGCTCCGGCTCGGCGCCGGATGGTCGAGCGACGGGATGCGGTAGCATACCGCCCGTCCCCGGCGGTCCGGACGTGGCCCGCCGCGCGTCTCGTTGAAGCTCCGTACGAACAGGATCGGGCACCCGTATGACCTTTCGAGCCAAGCCCGTCGTCAGGCGGGCGCATCGACCCTCCTGGGAGACCGAGGATCGACGCAACCTCTACCTGAACATCGGCTTCGGGCTCGTCGTCCTCCTGGCCGTCCTCATCCTCGTCGCCGCCGCCGGCGCGAGCTACTACGGCGACCACTTCGCCTCGGTGGCCACGGTGAACGGGGAGACGATCACCAAGGACGACCTGCGCGACCGGGTCGCCGTGGACGGCTTCCGGCTCGACCGTTCCGGGTCGCTCGTGCGCGACGAGCTGAACAGCGGGCGGATCACCCAGGCGGCCGCCGACCAGCAGCTCTCCTCGATCAACCAGGCCCGCCAGAACCTCGCCAGCTCGTCGCTCGAGCGGCTGATCGACGCCACGCTCCAGGCCCAGCTCGCGGCCAGGGAGTCGATCACGGTCACCGAGCAGCAGATCGACGACCAGCTGGTCACGGAGGCGACCCACCCGGAGCGACGCCACATCTGGGCGATCGAGGTCAGGCCGGAGGTGTCGGCCAACGCCACCGCTCCGAGCGCAGAGCAGAAGGCGGCCGCGAAGGCGAAGGCGGACAAGGCGCTCGCCGACCTGAAGGCCGGGACGGCCTGGGACGAGGTCGTCAAGGGCGTCGACCCCGCGGCGGCGCAGGGCGGCGATCTGGGCTGGACGACGAAGGACGGACCGTTCGACCAGGCCCTCCTCGACGCGCTCTTCGCGGCCGCCAAGGACACCCCGACCGAGGTGATCGAGGGGGCCGACGGGACGTACCGGATCGGCCGGGTGACGGACATCGTGGCGGCCAGGACCGACGCCGACTACCAGCAGCAGATCAGCGATGCCGGCGTCTCGCTGACCGCCTACCGCAAGGCGGTCCGGGCCGACCTGGTCCGGAAAGCGCTCGACGAGAAGATCACCGCCCAGGCGACCGGAACGCCGAGCCTGATGCGCCAGGTGAGCGAGATCTTCCTCCAGGGCAGCCCAGGTGGCGCCCCGGTCGACGAGGTCAAGGCGGCCCACATCCTCTACGCGCCGAACGGCGATCCGTCGAAGGCGAAGGACCTGCCGGCCGACGATCCGGCCTGGAAGGCGGCCGAGGAGAAGGCGAACGCGACCTACCAGACGCTGCGCAAGGACCCCTCGAAGTTCGCCGAGCTGGCCAAGACCGAGAGCGACGACAAGGTCTCCGGCGCCGATGGCGGCACGCTGCCCTGGTTCAAGCAGGCCGACGTCGATCCCTCGTTCGCGGCGGCAATCTTCGCCCAGGGCCTCACCCCGGGCCAGATCCTCGCCCCGGTCAGGTCGCAGTTCGGCTGGCACGTGATCCGCTTCGACGCCCGGCGGGCCGATGCCTCGATCCGGATCAAGGAGCTGCGCGACCAGGCGCTCGCCCCCGGCGCCGACTTCGCGGCCCTCGCCCGGGCGAACTCGGATGGGCCCCAGGCGGCCGACGGGGGCGCCCTCGGCTGGGTCGCCCGAAACCAGATTGCCAAGGAGCAGGAGGACGCGATCTTCGCTACCCCGGTCGGGGGCGTGAGCGAGGTGCTCGCGACTCCGTCGGGCTACTACATCTTCAAGGTCTGGAAGGAGGAGACGCGGACGCCCGACGGGGAGCAGCTCGCGACCCTGAAGGCCCAGGCGTTCAGCAACTGGTACGCGGCCCAGAAGGCGGCGGCGAAGATCGAGCGGACCGGCGCGGCCCCGGCCGCGACGCAGTAGGAGGGGATGCGGCCGACGTGCTCGATGCGCTCGTAGCGGAGGCGCGGGTCCGCTGGGGGCTCGACCTCGCGGCCGGCCTCCAGGTCGTCGTCGCCGAGCGGATCGTCGCCACCCCGCTCGAGCCGTCGCGGCCGCTCCTCCTCGTGCCGCTGGCGACGCTGGGGGCCGAGCGGGCGCGGGGCGCGGCGGCGAGCGCCAGCCCGACGCCGGGCGCCGGCGAGCCGGGCGAGGCGGGCGAACCGGCCGACGGAGGGTCGCCTCTCCCGGGCCGTCATGGGCCGGCCGGCCGGAAGCCGCTGCCGCTCCTGCGCCGGCTCTACCCGGCCGATCACCCGGTCGGGCGGTTCGGTCGGACGGAGGGGACGACCGTCGGTGGGCTCGTCGAGGCCGATCTCGGAACGGCGCTCTACCTCGGTCCGGTCTCGCCGGTCATCGCCGCCGCCAGCCCCTGGGCCCTGCCCTGGATCTCGAACCGGCTCCGCCAGCCGGACGGATGCCCGTGGGACCGCGAGCAGACGCACGAGTCGCTGCGCAAGCACCTGCTCGAGGAGGCGTACGAGGTCTACGACGCGCTCGAAGCCGGGGCGACGCCGGCACTCGCCGGTGAGCTCGGCGATCTCCTGCTCCAGATCGTGCTCCACGCCCAGCTCGCGGCCGAGGCGGGCGCCTTCGACCTGGCCGACGTCCAGGCCGCGATCGGCTCGAAGATCGTCCGGCGCCATCCCCACGTCTTCGGCGACGCGGTCGCCCGGACGGCGGCCGACGTGAACCGTCAGTGGGAGCGGATCAAGGCGGCCGAGCGGGCGGAAGCGGCGACCGTCGAGGCGGCGGCCGCCGCGGCCGACGAAGCGGGCACGGCCGCCCCGCCGCAGAGCGCGCTGGACGGGATCAGCAGCGCGATGCCCGCCCTGGCCGCCAGCCAGGAGATGCAGGAGCGGGCGGCGGCGCTCGGCTACGACTGGCCGACGATCGAGGGGATCGTGGACAAGGTGCGCGAGGAGCTCGACGAGCTGCTCGCCGCCGAGAGCCACGCCGACCGGCGCGAGGAGCTCGGTGACCTGCTGATGGTCACCGTCAACCTCGCCCGCCGCCACGGGATCGAGGCCGAGGCCGCGCTGCGGGCTGCGAACGCCAAGTTCCGCCGCCGCTTCCGGAGCGTCGAGCGCCAGGCGGCGGAGCGGGGCGTCGCGCTCCGCGACCTCGACTTCGACCAGCTCGATCGGCTGTGGGACGCGGCCAAGGCCGAGGAATCCCGCGCCACCGGCGCTGCCACGGCGCCCGAGGAGACGACACGATGACGATCGGAAACGCCCCCCTGCCGGTCCGCGCCGACGGCCGCCTGCCGCACCAGCTCCGCCCGGTGACGTTCACCCTGGGCGTCCAGAAGTGGGCCGAGGGCTCGTGCCTCATTCGCGTCGGTGACACGGAGGTCCTGTGCGCGGCCTCGATCCTCGACCGGATTCCGCCCCACCTGCGTGGCAAGGGGACCGGCTGGGTGACGGCCGAGTACTCGATGCTGCCGCGGGCGACCGCCGAGCGCACCGATCGCGAATCGGTCCGCGGCCGGATCGGTGGCCGGACCCACGAGATCCAGCGCCTGATCGGCCGCTCGCTGCGCGGTGTCGTCGACCTCGCCCGGCTGGGTGAGCGGACGATCGCGATCGACTGCGACGTGCTGCAGGCGGACGGGGGCACCAGGACCGCCTCGATCACGGGTGGGTACGTGGCGCTCGCCGCGGCGCTGATCTCGTACGGGATGGAGCGGGCGATCATCGGTCACGTGGCCGCGGTGAGCGTCGGGATCGTGGACGGGGCGGCCTACCTCGACCTCGACTACTCGGAGGACTCCCGGGCCGAGGTGGACTTCAACGTGGTCGGCACCGACGCCGGGACGTATGTCGAGCTCCAGGGGACGGCGGAGGGCAAGCCGTTCGATCGGGCGGCCGTCGACCGCCTGCTCGACCTGGCGAACAAGGGACTCGAGCAGCTGTTCGCCGCCCAGGCCGAGGCGCTCGCGACCGTGCGGCGCTGAGGCGCGAGGTGGCGCCCGTCGTCGGCGCTCTCGCGAGGCCCGGGCATCCCGGGCTCATGCCCATGGCGGCATGTCGGTGGCGGGTGGCGCCGTGCCCGCGAGCGCCCGTATGCCGATGATCGCGGCTCGCCCGCGGATCCTCGTCGCCACCCGGTCGGGCCACAAGCTGCGCGAACTCCGGGAGCTGCTCCGGCCAACCAGGGCCGAGCTCGTCTCGCTCGACGACCTGGGGATCGGTGACGAGGTCGAGGAGCCCGGCGCCTCGTTCGCCGCGAACGCCCGGCTGAAGGCCCGCGCCTACGCCCGCCTGTCGGGCCTCCCGACGCTCGCCGACGACTCCGGTCTCGAGGTCGACGCCCTGGGCGGCGGTCCGGGCGTCCGGACGAGGCGCTACGCGGGCGAGAACGCGACCGACCCCCAGAACAACGCGAAGCTCCTCGAGGCGCTGCGCGGCCTGCCGCCCGAGCGTCGGGGCGCCCGCTACGTGTGCGTCCTTGCGCTCGCCCTGCCCGAGCGCCGCGGGCCGCGGGGCGGAATCCCGGTCCTCACCACCCGTGGCACGTGCCGCGGGCGGATCGCCACCGAGCCGCGCGGAACCGGCGGCTTCGGCTACGACCCGATCTTCGAGCCGGCGAGCGAGCCCCCGGGGGGCCGCACGCTCGGCCTGTGGAGCGCGGCCGAGAAGAACGCGATCTCGCACCGCGCCCGGGCCGCCCGCCGGATGGCGCCGATCCTCCACTCGCTCGGGTACTAGCCCCGCGTGCCCCCGCCCGCGCCGGGACAGGACCGCCGCTCGGCGCTGTGCGGAGCGAGGCGGGTTTCTTCCCGCCTCCTCAGGTCAGCCTCACGTCGCTCTCAGCCGGAGTGCCCATGCTCGGACGATGAACGAGCGACGAGACGCTGCCGAGGGCCACGTGCGTATCCCGATCTTCGGGCTGGGCTGCGGCGGTGCCGGGGCCCGTGAGGTGGAGCGACAGCTCGCCAGGATCCGCGGCGTCCGGTCGGTCTACGTCAATCCGGCCACGGAGACAGCCTACGTCGGCTATGACCCCTCGCTCGTCGACCTGCGTCAGCTTGCGGCGGTGATCGACGACGCCGGATACCGGCCAGGGATCCCGGTCGTCCAGTAGGAAGCGGTGCGATGCTCCTGGCGCGTCGCAACCTCTTCCGTGACCGGACGCGTTTCGTGCTCAGCGTGCTCGGCGTCGCCGTCGCGATCATGCTGATCCTGCTCCTCGCCGGCTACCGGGCGGGCATCTACCGCCAGGCCTCCGCGTACCTCGACAACACACCCGGCTCGCTCGTCGTGGCCGAGCGCGGCATCCGTGACTTCCTGGGGACCAGCTCGGTCCTGCCCCCCGCGACCGCGGACGCCGTCCGGGAGACCCCGGGGGTCGGTCGCGTCATCCCGGTCGTCTCCCAGTTCATGATCTTCGAACGGCATGGCCGCAAGGATGGCTTCTTCCTGGTCGGCTACGACGCGACCGCCGGTGGCGGGCCCTGGAGGCTCGTCGAGGGGCGCGAACCGGCCGCGGACGACGAGCTCGTCGTCGACCGGACCGTCGCCCGCCAGCACGAGATCGGGATCGGCGACCGACTGCGACTGCTCGACCGCGAGGCGACGGTCGTGGGCCTGTCCGACGAGACCTCGGTCTGGTCCGGCTCGATCGCCTTCGCCCGGATCACGACGCTCGAGTCGCTCCTGCGCGCCCCTGGACTGCGGAGCTTCCTGATCGTGACCCCGGCGGCCGGTGTCGGACCGGAAGCGCTGCGCGACCGGATCGACGTCCCCGGGACGGAGGTGCTCCTCAAGACCGACGTCGTGGCCAACGATCGCCGGCTCCTGGCACGGGTGTACGACGCGCCCGTCGGGCTGATGGTCGGAATCTCGTTCCTGGTCGGCGTGCTCGTCGTCGGCCTGGTGATCTACACGGCCACGATCGAGCGCTGGCGCGAGTACGGGGCCCTCAAGGCGATCGGGGCCCGGAATCGAGTGCTCTACCGGGTGGTGACCGCGCAGGCCCTGATCGCGGCGACCGGCGGAGCGATCCTCGGCGTCGGCTTCGCCTTCGCTGCGGCGACCGTGCTCATGACCTGGCGACCACAGTTCCGCGTCGACGTCGAGCCGGCCGCGATCGGCGTCGTCCTGGTCGGCAGTCTGCTGATGGCCCTCCTCGCGGCGCTCATCCCCGCCCGTGCGATCGCCCGGCTCGAGCCGGCCGAGGTCTTCCGGGGCTGACGGCCATGTGGCTCCTCGCCCGCCGCAACCTGACCCGCACCCGGGTCCGGCTCATCGTCTCCGTCGGGGGCGTCGCGCTCGCGCTCTCCCTGAGCCTCGCCCTCGACGCGATCTTCGCCGGTGTCGCCAACCAGCTGACGACCTACATCGATCGGGCCGGGGCCGACGTGTGGGTCGGCCAGGCGGGGGTGCGCAACCTCCACATGGTTGCCTCCTGGTTGCCCGACTCGGTCACCGCCGAGGTCAGGGCCCTCGAGGGGGTCGCGTCTGCGACGCCGATCCTGTACTCCAGCGACACGATCGCGGCCGGCGACGAGCGTACGGTCGCCTACGTGATCGGGCTGCCTGCCGGCGCGGAGGTCGGTGGGCCGTGGAAGGTCGTCGAAGGGGTCGATCGCCCGGCCAGGGGCGAGGTCGTCGTCGACCGCCGGTTCGCGACCAGGGCCGGCGTCGGGCTGGGTGACACGGTCACCGTCCTCGGCGGCGAAGCACGGATCGCCGGCCTGTCCGACGGGACGGCCAGCCTCGTGAATTCGGTCGCCTTCGTCTCCTTCGACGACTTCCGGGCGATGCGCGGCAATGCCCCGGTCGTGAGCTTCGTCCTGGTGAAGGTCGGAGGGGGTGCCTCACCAGAGGCGGTGGCGGCCGACATCGAACGGCGGGTGCCCGGCGTGAGCGCCCTGTCCGCCGAGGCCTTCGCCGGTGAGGAACGGCGCCTCGTGAACGACATGAGCGCCGACGTCATCTCGATCATGAACGTCGTCGGGTTCGTCGTCGGGCTGGCGGTCGTCGCGCTCACCGTCTACGTCGCCACCCTCGCCCGTCGCCGCGAGTACGGCGCGCTCAAGGCCCTGGGGGCACCGAACCGCTTCCTCTACGGCGTCGTCCTCGCCCAGGCGTTCCTGAGCGTTGCCCTCGGCCTGGTCGCCGGCCTGGCCTTTACCGGGCTGCTCGGCCTGATCGTGCCCCGGGCCGGCTTCGACCTCGAGCTCGCGATCAGCGTCCCGTCGCTGGCCAAGGTGGGGCTGTTCGCGGCCGCGATCGCCGGGCTGGCCGCGATCCTGCCCATCCGCCAGGTAGCCGGGCTCGATCCGGCGATCGTCTTCCGCACAGGAGTCGCGACATGACCAGCCTGACGCTCGAAGTCCGCGGTGCCACGAAGCGCTTCGGCGACGGCGAGACCGCCGTCCTGGCGGTCCGCGGCATCTCGCTGGCGGTCGAGCCCGGCGAGGTGGTCCTGATCATGGGCCCGTCCGGCTCCGGCAAGACGACCCTCCTGTCGATGATGGGTGCCCTCCTCCGGCCGACCGAGGGGTCGATCCACCTCGACGGAACCCCGATCAGCGAACTCTCCGAAGGGCGGCTGCCGGAGATCAGGCTGCGCCGGTTCGGCTTCATCTTCCAGGACTTCAATCTGCTTTCGGCGCTCTCGGTTCTGGAGAATGTCGCGATCGTCGGCGAGCTGGCGGGCCTCGATCGTCGGGCCGCCCGGGCGAGGGCGACTGCCCTGCTGACCGAGCTCGGACTGGGCGAACGCCTGGCCTTCCTGCCCGAGAAGCTGTCGGGCGGCGAGCAGCAGCGGGTGGCGATCGCCCGGGCGCTCATCAACGAGCCGGCGCTCATCCTGGCCGACGAGCCGACGGCGAACCTCGACTCGAAGATCGGTCACGAGATCATGCGTCTCCTCCGGCGGATCGCCAAGCAGCAGGGCCGGAGCGTCGTCATCGTCAGCCACGATCAGCGCATCCGCGAGATCGCCGACCGGGTCCTCTGGCTCGAGGACGGGGCCTTCAGGGATATCGTGACGATGGCGACGGACCCGGTCTGCGGGATGGCGATCGAGCGCCAGCGGGCCCTGAGCGCCGAACGAGGCGGCGCGACGTACTTCTTCTGCTCGCGCGGCTGCCGCGACGAGTTCCTCGCCGCCGTCGCCCGTGACGGCGCGGACGACGACCGTCCGCCCCAGGGCTGAGCCGCGGACCGTCGCGGACGAAGCAGCCGGCTCGTCCGCGACGCCGGAGGCTCGTTCCAGGTGAACGTTCGACTCGGGGTCACCGCCGGGCTGATCGCGGTCCTCTGGGGACTGTGCTTCGTCGTGATCCAGGCGTCGCTGCCAAACCCGGCGCCGCTCCTGCTGGCGGGTCTGCGATCGCTCATCGGGGGCGCGGTCCTGGCCGGGTGGATCCTCCTCAGGCGGAGGCGGCCGGACATCGTCCAGGCCTCGGCCTCGGCCTCGGTTTCGATCTCGGCCTCGCCCAACGTCGCCTGGTGGCGTTCAGGATTGCCCTCCGTGTCCGTGCTCCTCGTGCTCGCCCTGGCCAACGCAGCCCTGGCCTTCGGGGCGATGTACCTGGCTGCCGGTCGAGCGGAGGCGGCCGTCGCTTCGGTCCTGGCCGGTGGCCAGCCGCTCGTCCTCGCCGCGGCCGGCTGGCTCCTGTTCGGCGAACGAGCCTCGATCCGCACCGCCGCCGGGCTCGTCGTGGCGGCGAGCGGGGTGACCCTCGTCGCCACGACGGCCGGGGGTGCCACCAGCGCCGACGGCGTCGGCCTCTCGATCCTGGCCACGTTCGCGCCGGCGCTCGGAACGGTCCTCATGCGCAGGCTCGGCACACGGGTCGATTTGCTCGTCACGACGAGCAGCCAGTTCCTGCTCGGCGGCGCCCTTCTGCTGGTCGCGAGCGCCCTGCTCGAGCCCTGGGGCGCCGTGCGCTGGTCGCCCGCGCTGCTGTCCGGTCTCGTCGTGCTCGGCGTCCTCGGAACCGGCGTCGCCTACGTGGTCTGGTTCTGGCTGCTGACGCGCCTCTCGCTGGTCAGCCTGGGGACGAGCCTGTACCTGATCCCGGTCACGGGGGTCGTGGCCGCGATCCTGGCCGGCGACCGGCCGGCGCCGATCGAGCTGGTCGGGATCGCGGTGGTCCTGGCCGGCATCGGCCTGGTCATGCCTGGTGCGACGACCCCGCGTGATCGGCCTGGTGCGACGACCCTTCGTGATCGGCGCCGTCGCAACACTCCGCGGTCTCACCCGCGAGGTAGCGCTCGGGGTCGGCCTCGAAGCGGGGCAGACAGCCCGGGCACTTGAACCGGAGGGTCTGGCCCCGGTAGCGGGCCGTCACCCCGGCTCCGGCCTCGACCGCCTGGCCGCACACGACGCAGGTCGTGGCCGGCTGCCCGGCTGAACTGACGATGACGAGATCGAACGTCTGCGACATCAGGCTGCCTCCACCAGGATCCGTCCCCGGAGCATTCCCATCTGGCAGGTGAACTCGTGGGCGCCCGCCTCGGTCGGCATGAACTCGATCGGGACGACGGTCCCGGTCGGCAGTGGCGCCGACTTGCCGAAGTCGGGCAGGACGACCTGCTCGGAGCAGGCGGCCGTCTCCTCGCGCCGGAACAGGAGCCGGACCGGCCGGCCGGCCGCGACCCGGATCGTGTCCGGGGTGTAGCCACCCTTGACCAGGATCATCACCTCCTGGTACCCATCCGAGACGACCGCGGCCTTGACTCCGGCCGCCCGCTTCAACCAGAAGAACCAGACGATGAAGGCGACGAGCCCGAGGCCCGCCAGAGTGACGATGATCCGATCGGGCGTCATGCCGACACCTCCGTGAGCTTGAAGCGCTTGAGTCGATTGGCGTTGCTGATCACGGTCACCGAGCTGAACGACATCGCCAGCGCGGCCAGGATCGGGCTGAGCAGCAGGCCGATGAACGGGTAGAGCACGCCGAGCGCGATCGGCAGGCCGAGGCCGTTGTAGACGAACGCCCCGAACAGGTTCTGGTAGACGTTGCGCATCGTCGCCCGGCTGATCGCGATCGCCGAGACGACGCCCCGCAGGCTGCCGCTGATAAGGGTGATGTCCGAGGCCTCGATCGCCACGTCGGTGCCGGTCCCGATCGCGAACCCGACGTCGGCCTGGGCGAGGGCCGGGGCGTCGTTGATCCCGTCCCCGACCATGGCCACGGTTCGGCCCTCGAGCTGGAGCTTGCGCACCTCGTGGGCCTTGTCCTGGGGCAGGACCTCGGCCAGGACGCGCTCGACGCCGACCGCCCGGGCGATCGCGTCGGCGGTCCGGCGGTTGTCGCCGGTGATCATCACGACCTGGAGGCCGAGCTTCCTGAGCTCGGCGATCGCGGCCCGCGAGTCGGGCTTCACCGGGTCGGCGATCGCGATCACGCCGGCGGCGCGATCTCCGATCGCCACGAACACGGGCGTCTTGCCGTCGTCGGCGAGCCGGACGGCGTCGGCCTCGAGCGCGGCAGCCTTGGCGCCGGCGGCTTCGAGGAACGCCTGCTTGCCGACGAGGATGCGGGTGTCACCAAGGTTGGCCCGGATGCCGTGACCGGGGACCGCCTCGAAGGCGGTCGGGGCGCCGACCTCGAGACCGCGCTCCCGCGCGCCCTCGACGATCGCGGCCGCCAGGGGGTGCTCCGAGTCGCGCTCGGCTGCCGAGGCGGCGGCGAGGACGGCCTCGGCGGTGAACCCGGCGGCGGGGACGACGTCGGTGACGGCGGGCTTGCCGAGGGTGATCGTGCCGGTCTTGTCGAGGACGATCGTGTCGATCTTCTTGGCGGCCTGGAGGGCGTCGCCCGAGCGGATCAGGATGCCGTTGCTGGCGGCCAGGCCGACCCCGGTCGTGAGGGCCATCGGGGTGGCCATCCCCAGCGCGCACGGGCAGGCGATGATCAGCGTCGTGACCGCCACGATCGTCGCATAGGCGAAGGCGGGGGTCGGGCCGAAGTCGTACCAGATGACGAACCCGAGCACCGACAGGATCAGGACGGCCGGCGTGAAGTAGCCCGAGACGACGTCGACGATGCGCTGGATCGGCACCTTCGACGCCTGGGCGTCACCGACCATCCGGATGATCGTGGCGAGGGCCGTGTCCGAGCCGACCTTCGTCGCCTCGAAGCGGAACGAGCCGGTCCGATTGATCGTGGCGCCGATCACCTCGTCGCCCGGTCGCTTTTCGACCGGGATCGACTCGCCGGTGATCATCGACTCGTCGACCGCCGAGGCGCCCT
>CAYMBB010000026.1:0-15738 GCA_964388515.1 uncultured Anaerolineaceae bacterium | reverse complement strand
GAAGGTCGCGATCCGCCGCACCCCGAGCCGCTCCGCCGTCGCGACGGGCACCGCCTCGGTCAGCCGAGGCCGGTGTTCGGCCGCCTCGGCCATCAGCTCCGAGGCGCGCGCGAGGTCGGCCTCGGTTGTGGCGACGAGCCGGATCGCGCCGGCCACGACCGCCTCGACGACCGCGGCCGAGGCGGCCGGGCCGAGTTCGCGCTGGAGGACGTGATCGACCTCGGCGAGGGTGAGCGCGCCGACCAGGAGCGGCTCCTCGACCCGGGCGAACCAGGCCGCGGCCGTCCGGTGATTCAGGTCCGCGGTGTCCGCGGCCGCGACGATCAGGCTCGTGTCGAGCAGGACGGCCACCGGTCTCAGCCTCCTCCGGCCTGTCGCCGCTCGCCCGCCGGCCGTCCAGGCCGGGCACCGAGTTCGCGCCGGACGATCGCCCGCGCGTCGAGCGAAAGGCGCCCGTGACCGCTCCGTCCGACGCCGATGAACCCCAGCTCGGGTGCCGCCTCATGCGCGGCCAGGTACGCCTCGAGGGCCGCGCTGATGATCGCCGTCTTGGTGGCTCCGGTCCGGCGGGCATGGCGGTCGAGGCGGTCGAGCAGATCCGCGTCGGCCAGGATCGTCGTACGACGGATCGTCATCGGGCGCTGTCTCCGCTGCAGGCGTTCGGGTGGGTGGCGTTCGCCGGGCGTCCGGCTGCTGATATGACAGCATATATGCCTCGCTGGCGGTCGACCAGCCCGGCTTGGTAGCATCCGGGCCGCCAGACCCCGCGACCGACGAGGAGACCGCCCGTGCAGCGCTTCGAACCGAACCTCCGGATCCCCGGCCCGACCGGCCTCCCGTCCGCCGTCCGCGAGGCCGGCGCGCGCCAGATGATCAATCACCGCGGCCCCGAGTTCAGCGCCATGTTCGGCCGGATCGAGTCGCGCCTGAAGGGCTGGTTCGGGACCCGGAACGACATCGTCCTGCTCACCGCGGCGGGGACGGGTGCCCTCGAGGCGGCGATCGTGAACACCTTGTCGCCCGGGGACCGGGTCCTGGCGGTCACGATCGGTGCCTTCGGCGACCGGTTCGCAAAGATCGCGACCGCGTACGGTGCGGAGGTCACGAAGCTCGCCGTCGACTGGGGTCGGGCGGCCGAGCCCGTCCTCCTGCGCGAGGCGCTCGGTCGCGACGCCCGCTACCGGGCGATCCTGCTCACCCACAACGAGACCTCGACCGGGATCACCAACCCGATCCCCGATCTCGCCGCCGTCGCCCGTGAGCTCGCCCCGGACGCGCTCCTCCTCGTCGACGGCATCTCCGGCCTCGGCGCAGTCCCGTTCGCCCAGGACCAGTGGGGTCTGGACGTCGTCGTCTCGGGCTCCCAGAAAAGCTGGATGGCCGCGCCCGGGATGTCCTTCGTGAGCGTCTCCGATCGCGCCTGGGCTGCGGCCGAGACGGCCCGGATGCCGCGCTTCTACTTCGACCTCGTCCAGCACCGGCCCGGCGTCGCGGCCGGCTCGACACCGTGGACGCCGGCGGTCGCGGTCCTCTTCCAGCTCGACGTCGCCCTCGAGCTGATGGAACAGGAGGGCGCGGCGGCGATCTTCGCCCGCCACGCCGCCTGCGCCGCGGCGACCCGGGCCGGCCTGGTCGCGCTCGGCTTCGAGCTGTTCGCCGACCAGCGCTACGCCTCGAACACGGTGACCGCGGTCAAAGTCCCCGAGGGGCTCGACTGGAAGGCATTCAACGGCGAGCTCAAGAAGCGCCGGCTCGTCCTCGCCGGCGGCCAGGGCCAGCTCCAGGGGCTGATCTTCCGGGTCGGCCACCTCGGCTCGGTGACCCTCGACGAGATCCTCGGCGCCGTCGGCGTCATCGAGGAGGCCCTGGCGGCGGTCGGTCGCCCGGTGACCAGGGGGGCCGGGGTCGCGGCGGCGCAGCGGACCGGGCTGGCCGTCCTGGCCGCGGAGGCGGCGGGCACGGGCTCGACCGGGGCGGCGGTCGCGAGCGGCGCGGGTGGTGGTGGCGCCGCGAGCGGCGAGGTCGTCCGACCGTGAGGATCCTCGTCGCCGAATCCCTCGCCGCCGAGGGCCTCGAGCTTCTGCGCGCCCACCACCAGGTCGACGAGCTGGTCGGCGTGCCGCGCCCGGAGCTGATCGCGGCGATCCCCGAATACGACGCGCTGCTCGTCCGCAGCCAGGTCCAGGTCGACGCCGAGCTGATCGCGGCCGGGAGCCGGCTGGTCGTCATCGGGCGGGCCGGCGTGGGGGTCGACAACGTCGACCTCGACGCGGCGACCCGGGCCGGGATCACGGTCGTGAACGCGCCGACCGGCAACACGATCGCCGCCGCCGAGCACACGCTCGCCCTGCTCTACGCCCTCGCCCGCCGGATCGCCGCCGCCGACGCCTCGCTTCGCCGCGGCGAGTGGAAGCGCAGCCAGTTCACCGGGGTCGAGCTGCGCGGCAAGACGCTCGGGATCATCGGCCTGGGCAAGATCGGCCAGGCGATCGCCGACCGGGCCCGGGCGATGGAGATGGCGGTGATCGGCCACGATCCCTACGTCAGCGCTGAGCAGGCGGCCCTGCGGGGGGTCGAGCTGGTCGACTTCGAGACCCTCCTCGCCCGCTCCGACGTCGTGACCGTCCACGTCCCGCTCAGCCGCGCCACGCGCGGCCTGATCGGCGCCGCCCAGATCGCCAGGATGAAGCCCGGTGCGTTGCTCCTGAACGTTGCCCGGGGCGGGATCGTCGACGAGGCGGCCGTGGCCGAGGCACTCCGCGCGGGACGGCTCGGCGGAGCGGGGATCGACGTCTTCGACCACGAGCCGCCGACCGGTTCGCCGCTCCTCGACGCTCCGAACACCGTCCTCACCCCGCACCTCGGGGCGTCCACGGCCGAGGCGCAGGTCCGCGTCGCAGTCGAGGCGGCGGCCCAGGTGATCGACGTCCTCGAGGGCCGACCGGCCCGCTACGCGGTGAACGCCCCGCTCCTCACCCCGGAGACGGCCCAGGCGATCGCACCGTACCTGCCTCTGGCCGAGACGCTCGGGCGCTTCTTCGCCCAGTTCTGCCGGACCGGGGTGAAGACCCTCACCCTGGAAGTTGCCGGAGAGCTGGCCGCCTTCGACGTCACGCCGCTCGGCGCGGCGGTCCTGCGCGGCCTGCTCGAGACGGCGACGACCGAGCGGGTGAACCTGGTCAACGCCGGGTACCTCGCCCGGTCGCGCGGGATCACGCTCGTCGAGCGCAAGACGCCCGACGCCGGCGCGTTCAGCTCGCTCGTCACCCTCTCCGGCGAGGCGGACGGCAGGACGACGACCGTCGCCGCCACGATCGGGGCTGGAGAAGCCCGGCTCGTCCGGCTCGACGACTACTGGATCGACATGGCCCCGAGCCCGGTCATGCTCGTCACCCGCCACCAGGACCGGCCGGGGACGATGGGCCGGATCGGGCTGATGCTCGGTGAGGCGGACGTGAACATCAGCGCGATGCACCTGGCCCGCTCGGCGCCCCGGGCCGACGCCCTGATGATCCTCGCCCTCGACGACGAGGTCCGTGACGACGTGGCGGCAGCGATCCGGGCCCACCAGGCCGTCCTCGACCTGTGGGTGATCCGGCTGGGAGGTGAGCGCTGAGCGGGCCCGGATCGCCCGGGCAGGGCGGTCCCACCCGGCGGGGCGACCCGGACGCGGGCCGCGGGACGTCCCCGGCGCACGACCGAGTCGTGGCGGACGACCGTGCTGCCCTGATCCCGCCCGACCTCGACGCCGCGGTCGTCTTCCTCCGCCACGGCGAGTCGGTCTTCATCGCCGAGGGCCGTTTCCAGGGCCAGCTCGACACGCCCCTCTCGCCGCTCGGCGAGCGCCAGGCCGACGCGGCGGCGCGCCGGCTCGCCGCACCCGGGCGACCGCCGATCCTGCCGGTCCCGACCGGTCCGCCGCTCGAGATCGTCCACTCCCCGCTCACACGCACCAGCCAGACCGCCGAGCGGGTGGCGAGGGCGATCCGGGCCGTTTGCGGCAGCGCGTCGGCGCCGCTCCGGGCCGAGCCGGGCTTCATCGAGATCGGGCAGGGGGAGTGGGAGGGCCTGCGGCGCGAAGAGGTCTCGGAGCGATACGGGGACGTGCTCGCGGGCTGGCGACGGGCGCCGCTCGAGGTGAACGCCCCGGGCGGCGAGCGAGTCCTCGACGTCGCGGTCCGCGTGCGCGCCGCGCTCGCTGCGCTCCTCACCCGCCTGGCGGCCGAACCATCGACCCGGCGGAGCGCGACGAACGTGACGGGCTTCCCGCCGCCCCCGGCGCCGGACACCCCGTGGACCCTGCTCGTCGGCCACGACGGCGTCTTCAAGGTGGCGCTCCTCACCCTGCTTGGCTTCCCGCTCGAACGGTTCTGGAGCTTCCCGTTTGCGATCTGCGGGCTCTCGGTCGTCGAGCTCCGGGCCGGCATACCGGTCCTGCGCGCCCACAACCTCGTCGAGCACCTCGCCCCGCTGCTCGACGAACGCGCGATCGCCGAGACCGAGGAGCGGCAGCAGAGCGGCGCGCTGTAGGGCGAGCGGGGCGACCCGGCTCGGCCCGACCGACCTCAGCGCCGGCGGCCGCGCCTCAGGACGAGCCGCAGCATCGCCACCCGGAGGCGCTGCTGGGCGACCCGGAGCGCCCCGATCCGGTCCGGCGGCAGGTCGCGATGCCCATACGACACCTCGACCTTGGCCCGGGCGACCGTCACGAGCTCGGGGCGGACCGTGGGCAGCAGCTCCGCCAGCGAGTCGGCGTACTCGTAGACCGTCTCGGTCGGCCGACGGGCAAACCCGAAGCGGGCCGCCAGGCGGGTCACGCTGGCGTAGACCGACTCGGCCGAGACCGGGCCGCGCGGACCCCGCCGCCAGGCGAGGAACGCCAGGAACCCGATGACCATCCCGAGCAGCGCGGCGACGGCGACATACGTGGCGCTCCCCGGCCCGCCGGCCGAACCGGCACCGGGGCCGGCCAACGGTCGGAGGCGCGCCGGGTCGCGTTCGGGGTCGGCGGTAGCGGCGGATCCGGACGGCGCCGGCGTCGCCGTCGGCGAGGGCACCGGCGCCCCGGAGGGCAACGGTTCGAGCTGTGCCACCCCGCCGCCCGTCGGGTCGAAGGACACCCAGCCGTAGCCGGGGAAGTAGACCTCGACCCAGGCATGGGAATTGCTGTAGCGCACGATCTCGACGCCGTCGGCGTCCCGCTCACCGGGCAGGAATCCCTGGGCCAGCCGCGCCGGCACGCCGGCCGCCCGCAGGAGGATCGCCATCGTGCTCGCGTAGTACTGGCAGTAGCCCTGCCTGAACTGGGCGAAGCACTCGACGACGCTCCGATCGCCGCACGGGAGCCCGGACACATCGGTGTTGTAGGTGAAGACCGACGAGCGCAGGTACTGCTCGATCGTCTTCGCCAGGTCGTAGGGGTTGTCCAGCGGCGTCAGCTCACGGACCGTGCGCAGGAGAGCGAGCGCCTCCGGACCGAGCGCGCCGTCCGGGACGCCGAGGTAGAGGAACTGGACCGCCGCCGGGTAGTCGCGGCCGGCGACGCGCAGGCGGTTCTCCGTCAGGCCGCCCGGCGCCTGGTCGCCCGCGACCGGGACGAGGGCGCTGGCCTGGTAGGGGCCGGAGCCCGCCGCGAACTCGAGCGCCCCGAAGTAGCGGCCCTGCCCGACGAGGGTCAGGCGCGTCGGCCGATCGACCGTCAGTGGCGCATCCGGGCTGAAGACCGTCGAGCCACGGAAGGCGAGCGGCTCAACCGAGAAGGCGAGCGGACGGCGGCCCTCGGTCCGCGGCGGCTCCTCACCGGTGTCACCAAGGACCGGGCTCCCGGCCGGGCGATCCACGGCCGCGTTCTCGGTCAGGCTCCAGCCGGTCAGGTCGAAGCGGTCGTAGACGACGGCGCGCCAGTAGTAGCGCGTCGGGTCCCCCGCCGGGACGCGGATCCGGAGGGCAGGCGTCGTGTCGGTCACCCACTTCCCGGTGATCGCTGCCTGTGGGCCGAAGCTGACTCCGCTGATCCTCGTCCCGGCGCCACCGCGCGGCAGGTAGCGCTGCAGCCCCTGGCTCAGCTCGATCAGCTGCTGATCGACGTCGGTCCACAGGGACGCCAGCGGCGCCGACGAGGCGGTGCTCGTCAGGATGAGCGAGGCGCCGATGGCCAGAACGGTGAACACGACGCCGCCGCGCAGGTAGAGCTCCCCGATCCAGCCCGGATCGCCCATCCGCCGCCGAGTCCACGCCAGTTGCTCGTCCGCGACATGCCGCCGGACCAGGAGCAGGAGCGCCGCGACCGTGAACAGGACCAGGTAGAGCAGCTGATCGCGGGGCGTGAGCGACATGTTGACCAGCAGGATGAGCCCGCTGATGACGACCGCGCCGAGCGGCTGCCGCCGTCCGAACATGGCCTGGGCCACGAACATCCCGGTCGCCCACACGAACAGGCCCAGGACGAGCAGCCAATGCCCGTACTCCTGGGTAAACGCCCGGCCGCGCCAGGCGACGTCGAGGTAGGCGTCGACGGTCGAGTCAGCCGTGGCCAGGAACCAGTCCCGGATCGAGCCGCCGTCCGGCACAAGAATCGAGCCGACGACGATCGGGACGACGAGCGCGGCCACGACGGCGCCCAGCAGGTACGTCGTCCACCGTGACCAGCCGACGCGCGCCCCGAGCCAGCCCCAGGCCACGCCGAGCGGCGCCAGCCAGGGCAGGAAGCTCGTCACGCCGCGCCGGCCGAGGATCCACTGGGCATCATCGAGCGACCAGGCGAGGACCAGGACGAGCAGGATCACCAGGCCGAGGCTCGCCCAGTCGAGCCCGCCCGCCCGAGCAACGGCGGTCTCGCCCCCTTCTCCGACCACGACGCGCGCCGGAACGAGTCCGGCCTGGCCCGACCCGGTTGCCCGCGGGTCATCGATCCCGGACCGCGTGTTCATCCCGCGAGCGCCTCGGCGAGCGGCCGGCCGGCGGCCACGACGTGCGCCTTGATCTCGTACTCGGCCAGGGCATGGCGGAGCGCCCGCAGTCGCCCGGCCGCCGCCTCCGCGTCCGGATCGTCGCTCCGTCCGGCCTCCCCCGACCGGTCCCGCACCCGGGCCCGGAGGTCGAACGAATGGCCGTCGAGGGCGATGACGACGCAGCCGACGCCCCGCGGTCGAAGCGTCGACAGGAGGCGCACCCACTCGCGCTCGGTCGAGGGCGTGATGATCACCGCCGTCATCCCGCGCCGGAGGCGGGGCAGGGTGGAGATCAGCGTCTCGGCCAGTGGGGCGCTCCCGTCGGCCTCGACGGCGGCCAGCAGGTGCATGATCTTCAGGTGCTGCCGGCCACCCCGGTCGGCGGGCAGGATCGTCGTCCGGTGACCGCTCACCGTCAGGCCCACGGCCCGGTTCTCGACGATCGCGCGGTCGGCGACCGAGGCGGCGGCCCGGACCGCAACCTCGGTCGTCGAGTCGTCGCCCTGGCCGGCCTGGATCGCGCGTTCGAGATCGAGGAAGATCCAGACGTCCGCCGTCTGCTCGAGATCGAACTCCTTGACCTGGATCTCTCCATGGCGGGCAGTCGTCTTCCAGTGGATCCGGTTGAAGCCGTCGCCCGGCGCCCAGGGTCGGACGGTCGTCGCCAGGGGCGTCGTCTGGAGCGTCCGCACCGGTGTCGCGTGCGAGCCCTCGACGTTCGCGGCCGGCAGGCGCCAGAACGGCAGCCGCTCGATCCTCGGGTAGACGACGACCCCGACCGGGTGGCCGACGGTCGCCGCGGCCTCGAAGAACCCGAACGGATCACCGGTCCGGATGACCAGCGGTTCGATCCGGAAGTGGCCGCGCCGAGTGAGCGGCAGCCGGACCAGCCACGAGCGCTCGCCGCGCGGTCCCAGGGCGATTGCCCGGCCGGGCAACCCGCCCGGCAAGCTGGTGGGGTTGTGGACCGCAAGCCAGGGTTTCGGAAGCCGGCTCGCCTGGCGCACGGTGTACGTCACCTTCAGCTGCTCGCCGACGTGGCCGTACGTGCGGTTCACCGCATAGCCGGCCTCGAGGTCGGCGAGCCCAAGCCGGGTGAGCACGTAGCTGCCGCCCACGACGACCGCCGCCAGGTAGACGAGGTAGAAGAGGAACGAGTAGCCGGTCGAGAAGGCGGCGACGAGCAGCACGACGCCGACGAGCCCGACCTCCAGGCGCCGGACGATCACTCAGAGCCCCTGTCTGCAGTCGAACCGCGGCCCACGGGCGGTCCCCTACGAGGAGGCCGCTCCGCGGTCCCGGGCGCCGCCCAACCCGGCCCCGATGTCGCGGGGCGCACCCGGCACGGTGGTCGGGCGGGGAGGCTCGATCGGAACCGTGTCGAGGAGCTCGCGGATCACCTGCCCGGGATGGACGTCATGGACCGAGGCGGCTGTCTTGATGATCAGGCGGTGGGCGAGCGCAGGTTCGGCAAGGGCCTTCACGTCGTCCGGGATGACGTAGTCGCGACCGAGCAGGGCGGCCAGCGCCTGGCCCGCCCGGTAGAGCGCGATCGAGCCGCGGGGCGATGCCCCCAGATAGACGTCCGGGTGGCTCCGCGTCGCGTTCACCAGCCGGACGATGTAGTCGCTGACGCTCGAATCGACGTACACCTCCCGGACGGCTGCCTGGAGCTCGCGCAGCTCCTCGACCGTGCACACCTCGCCGATCTCGTCGAGGGGATGGCCGCGTTTCTGCTCGTCGAGGATGACGATCTCCTCGAGCGGCTGAGGGTAGCCGAGGCGGAGACGGAGCATGAACCGGTCGAGCTGGGCCTCGGGCAGGGCGAACGTCCCTTCGTACTCGATCGGGTTCTGCGTCGCCATGACGAGGAACGGCTCGGGCATCGGGTGGGTCACCCCGTCGACCGTCGCCTGGCGCTCCTCCATGCACTCGAGGAGCGCCGACTGGGTCTTCGGCGTCGCCCGGTTGATCTCGTCGGCAAGCACGATCTGGGCCATGATCGGACCGGGCCTGAACTCGAACTCATGAGTCTTCTGGTTGAAGATCGAGAGCCCGGTCACGTCCGAGGGCAGGAGGTCGGGCGTGAACTGGATCCGCCGGAACGAGCAGCCGAGGCTCCTGGCGATCGCCTTGGCCAGGACGGTCTTGCCGGTGCCTGGGACGTCCTCGATCAGGAGGTGGCCGCGACAGAGCAGGGCGACGAGGGCCAGCCGGACCTCGTTGTGCTTGCCGACGATCACCCGCTCGACGTTGGCGACGACCCGGTCGCTCGACTGCTGGATCCTGGTCATGGTTCTCCCGTGTAACGGGCGGATGGGTCACCCTGTGCCGCAGCGACCGGCGCCGCCGTGGCGACCCTTGTCCAGCGATAGTACGTCCGGTCCGTGAATCCGGTTCGCGACGCCCGGTCCGCCGGGCCCGGAGCGGCGCCATTCTGCCGGGCTGCCCTTCGTCGGCACTCAACCGGAGGCCGAGCGAGGTGCGAGAGGCGGGCCGCCGACAACCGGACGTCAGCCGCGCAGGAGCGTCAGCACGCCCACCCAGAGGGTCATCAGGCAGCCGATCGCGCCCATGACCCCCAGGAAGGGCTCCCCGCCCGCGAGCGCGGCGACGGCGACCGCACCGAAGAGCACGGCGAGAACGAGCGCGATCCCCGCCATCCCCACCCGTTCGATGAGCGGGCGCTTGCGGGCGCGTTCGGGGTCCGTCACCCGGGTCGCGATGCCCGGTCGGCCGGTTCGGTCATGAAGCCAACGGTACTCCACAACCGGGACGCCGTGCCGGATGCCGGCCAGACCGTCGACCGCAACCCCGGACCATCGAGAGCCGGCGCCCGGTACCTGCGGCCCCCGCTGGTCGCGAACCGCCCTCGTCTATACTCCTCTCCCGCTTCGGGAGCTGACACCGAACCGGAGTCGCGCACACCGGGGGCACGATGCCCGAGATCCTGACCGAATCGTTCTGCGAGCGCTGCGGCAGCCGCTACACCTTCGAGGCGGTTACGCCCAGGGCCCGGCCGCTGACGAAACTGAAGATCCTGGCTCGGGGGCTGCGTACGTACGTCCTGAGTGACGAGACGACACTCGACGAGGCCCTCGCCGCTGCGCGCAGTGAGGAGCAGCGGCAGATCTCCGCCCAGCAGCTGGAGGCCTTCCACCGGACGTTCAACTTCTGCATGAGTTGCCGCCAGTACACCTGTGGCAACTGCTGGAACGAGGTCGAGGGCCGCTGCCTTACCTGCGCCCCGAACCTGGGTGCCGAGCAGGCGGCCGAGGTGGCTCCGCTCCTCCCGGCGGCCGTCCCCGGGCCGAGCGGGCTGCCCGGTGGGGTGCTCGACGCACCTGCCGGCGGCGGGAACGGGCACACCGCCCCAACGATCGACGCCTCGGCCTGGCCGACGGTCGACCTCCGGCGAGAGCCGGCGGCCCGAGGCGGGTCCCCCGACGCGCCGCCCGAGCTTCCCCCGGCCCCCGCCGGCCCGGTCGTCGAGACCACCGCCGCGGCGGTCGAGGAACCGGCCAGCGCACCGGACAGCCGCCGCGGGGCGGCTCCCGAGCCGGCCGCAACTGACGGTCCGGCGCCCGCAGTCCAGCTGGCCGCCGCAGTCGAACCAGGTCCGCCGACGAGCCCGCCGTCGCCCGAACCGGCGACGGCCGCGCCTGCCGAGGCGAGCGACATTCCCGCCCCGCCATCGGTCCCGGTCGCGCCCGCCACCACGACCGGCGAGCAGGCATCTGCCGCCATCGCCCGCACGAGGTGGCTCCTCGGCCGCTTCCGTCCGCACCGGCCCGAAGGAGAACGGGCTGCCATGCCGACCACGGAGCCCGCGGTCGAACCGGCCGCCGCTGCTGCCGCGACCCCAGAGCCCGTGGTCCAGCCAGCCGCGGCCGCTGCGGCTACAGAGCCCACGTCGGCGGCCCCGCCGAGCCTGAGTGCGACCGAGCCGATGGAGGCCGCCCCGCCCGCCCCGGAGCCACCGCCGAGCCCGCTCGCCCAGCCGGCGCCAGCCCCTCCCGCAACCGAAGCCGGTGTCGTCGCCCACCCGCCGCCTGACCGGGTCGAGACGCCGGTCTGGCAGATCGTCGCCCCCGACACAACCCCGCAGGCTGAGCCGACCGGCCGGTCACCGGTCGCCTGGCCGGCGCTCACTGCCCGCCCGGCGGCCAGCCCTTCCTTCGCGCCCCCGCCACCGGCCGCGGCCGACGTCGTTTGGGCCGCCTCCAGCCGGGACGTGCTCAACCGCCCCGGCTCGGGCGTCCAGGCCTGCGTCAGCTGCGGGCTGCCACTCTCTGCCACAGCACGCTTCTGCCGCCGCTGCGGCACTCGGCAGAGCTGACCGGCCGCCAGCCGGCCGGCCGCCGCAGAACATCCTCGAACCACCGCCGGCGGCACCCGTAACGGCACGCCAGCGGACTTCCGATCCTCGTGGGCGGACGTCCGGTCGGCGGACGGGCGTCCCGCCTCGGCCAGCTCCGCCGTCGCGGGATCAGCCCTGCCACTCCTCGAACAGGCCGGGCTGGAGATCGCCGGCCTTGACCCGACGGGGAGACGCGACGAGCGCCTTCACCTCGCCCCGCCGCACGAACCGGCGGCCACCGAGCTTGATGCTCTGCAGTCGCCCGGAGCGAGCCCAGCCCCCGATCGTGGCCGGCCGGAAGCGGACGTTCGCCGCGGCCAGGATCTCGGCCGCCTCGGCGAGGGTGATCCAGTCGGCTGCCGCCCCGCGCATCGTCAGTCCTTCGCTGAGCCGCCCTGCGCGCCCGCGCCGCTCGCGCCCGCGCCGCTCGCGTCAGCCCCTGACCTCACCTCGCCTGCCGATCCTGCGCCGGCGCCCGCGGCCGCACCCGGTCCGCCGGCTGACTCGCCGCCCGATCCTGCGCCGGCCCGATCGGCCTTCCTGGAACCGCCCGGGGTCGCCGTCGGGCCGTGCGATCCCCCGCCCCGCTCCTTCTTCGCCCAGCCCGAGCCCTTGAAGTGGATCGCCGGGGCGGTGAACGACTTGCGCATCGCCCCGCCGCACTCCGGACAGGCGGACGGTCCATGGCCGTGAACGCCGTGGACGACCTCCACCTCGTGACCGCAGGAAGAACAGACGTAGTCGTAGGTCGGCACTCGGATGCTCCTCAGGATCGCACGGTCGGTCAGCCGCGGAGCAGTCGCATGCCGCACTTCGGGCAGTAGAACGCCCGCTCGTGCGCCGACGCAAAGCCGCAGTGGGCGCACACGAGCCCACCCCGCCCGGCCGCCGGGACCGGACGCTCGATGGCCGTCAGACCGAGCGCGTACTGGTTGGCCAGGATGTTCGTGAGCAGCCCGGCGAGGATCCGGCTGGCCGTCCGGTCCGTGTCCCCCCGGACGCCCCTGCCGCCCCAGCCGACGACCGCCCGGCAGATCATGTCACCGGTCGCCTCGTCCCAGTGGGACGCGACGCCGCCGACGATAGCGCTGTATTCGGGATACCCGGCCGTGTCCACCTCGCCGTCGAGCAGCGCGCACACGAACGTGTCGAAGGCCAGGTCGAGCGCGCCAACCTGCTCGAGCACGACGAGCGCGTGGCGCGTCACCGGGGAGTGGCCGTGGTGCGCGTTCAGCCACTGCATCGCCTCCGACGGGTGGCTGATCACCGGGCTCGCCTCGCCGAGCTCGACCGGCAGCGGCTCGACGATCTCGATCTCGTTCTTCGCCAGGCCGGCGAGCATCGAGGGCAGCTCGGCGAGCGCGTTCGGCCCGGTCTTCATCCGGACGCCATCGCTGCTCTTGGCCCCGTAGTAGAGCCTCAGCGAGTACTCCTGGGCGACGACCTCCTCGGGCAATGTCACGGACGCGGCCGGCGGCGGCACGGCGACCGCGGCGGCCTCCGCACCGCGCCTGCGCTTCAGGAACTCGAGCGGCACGCTTCCTCCCCGGAATCGCTGAACGAACGCTCCGAACGGACGCTATGGTAGCAGCGCGGCCCCGGAGTGACGCCCTCCCACAGCCCGGCTTCAGGACTCGACGAAGATCGCCGCCTCCAAGGGCCGGAGACGAACGGGCTCTCTGTCGATCAGCTGCTCCTGGGGCACCCGGTGCGTGCCGAAGAGCCAGCGCCAGCGCCCGCTCGTCGAGCCGGTCTCGAGACGGACCGTCGCCGGCCTGCGACCGAAGTGGACGACGACCAGGAACCGCTGGCTCACATCCTCACGAATGTACGCGAGGATGTCCCGGTGGTCGACCCTGACCCGGCGGAAGGTCCCCCCGGTCAGCGCCGGTAGCCCCTTCCGAAGCCACAGCAGCTGGCGGTAGAAGGCCATGACGGAGTCGGGATCGGCCGCCTGTCGGGCGACGTTTCGACGGGCATGGTCCGCTGGCAGGGGGAGCCAAGGATCTCCACTGGTGAAGCCACCGTTCGGCCCGTCGTCCCAGGGCATGGGCGCGCGGGCCTGAGCACGGTTGAACCAGGGGTCGACGATCCGCCGGACCAGGCCACGGCGGCGTGCCGCGGTGTCGACGACCCCGCCGGTCGGGATCGCGACGTCGGGCATCGCGATCTCCTCCCCGTAGTACAGGAACGGCGTGCCCCGCAGCGTCAACAGGATGAGCGCCGCCGCCCGGGCGATCGCGTCCGGGTCGTTCCCCCAGCGTCGGTAGCGGCTGACATGGCGCGAGCGATCGTGGTTCGAGAGGACGACGGTCGGCCAGCGCCCGGGACCGAACGCCGCCTCGCGCTCGTCGATGGCGCGGGCGAACGCCGTGGCCGACCATGGCTGCTCGGCCAGCCGGAAATCGAAGACCAGATGACGCGGGGCGGCATAGCTCGCGGCCAGCGACGGCGGCCCCTCGAACAGCTCGCCGACCGTCATCCGCCCGGGCTGCTCATCGATCAGCCGGCGGAACTCGGCAAGGAACACGCGCAGCTCCGGCTGGTCCTTGTCATGGACGTGCTGTTGGCGAGCCCAGGCGGTCCGACCCGGCTGGCGCGGATTCGACGGCAAGTCGGGGTGCTTGAAGAAGGCGTTGAAGACGTCGAGCCGGAAGCCGTCCACCCCCCGCCCCAGCCAGAAGCGAACGACATCGAGCATCGCCGCGCGGACCTCGGGGTTGCGCCAGTTGAGATCGGGCTGCTCGGGCAGGAAGGTGTGGAGGTAGAACTGACCGCGCCGTTCGTCCCAGGCCCAGGCCGACCCGCCGAAGAACGAGACCCAGTTGTTGGGCGGCCGAGGACGGCCCCGCCGGTCGAACCCATTCGGGTCGCGCCAGATGTACCAGTCGGCCCGCTCGCCGTGCCTCCCCGCGCGCGAGGCGACGAACCATGGGTGAACGTCGCTCGTATGGTTCATGACCAGGTCGAGGATGACCCGGATGCCGCGCCGGTGACACTCGGTCACCAGCCGATCGAGGTCCTCGAGCGTGCCGAACAGTGGATCGACGCCCGTGTAGTCGGCGACGTCGTAGCCACCATCGAGCCCGGGGGAGGGGTAGATCGGCGACAGCCAGATCGCGTCCACCCCGAGCGAGCGGGACGTGCCGTCGTTGAGATGGTCGAGGTGGGCGATCAGCCCGGCCAGGTCCCCGACGCCGTCGCCGTTGCTGTCCGCGAAGCTTCGCGGATACACCTGGTAGACGACACCGCGCTGCCACCAATCGTCACCGAACCAGAACAGCGTGGCGGCCCCACCGGCTGCAGCCTGCGAGCTCATCGGTCCTGATTGTCCTCGATCGGACGGCTGGGTTTCGATCGGCCATGACGCCCTCCCCTCCGCGCCCTCGCGATTCATCTCTTGACTTCACCCCGCGGACCGTGTTTACTCGCGTAAGTTACACGGGTAAGTGTCGGTCAGCGAACGCCCTGCGGTCAAGGCCCGGGACACCGTCGCACCGACGTCTCGACCCGAAGCGGGTGGAGGTGCGAGCACCGATGGCTGTCAGGCGACCGACGAGTGCCGACGTCGCCGCGCGGGCCGGGGTATCGCGGGCGACGGTCTCGTTCGTCCTCAACCAGCGGGCCGATGTCAAGATCAGCCTGGCCACACGTGAGCGCGTCCTGGCCGCGGCAGCCGAGCTCGGGTACCACCCGCACGCCCCCGCCCGCCAGCTCGCGGGCGGTTCGAGCCTGACCCTCGGCCTGGTCCTGCTCCAGACCCCCGAACAGGTCGCCGGCGACGCCCTGCTGGCCGAGACGCTCCGCGGCCTGTCGACCGCCGCCCGGACGGCCGGCTACCGCGTCCTCGTCGAGTCGGTCGTCCCGGGTGAGGATGGCTACGCCGACATCCTCCGCACCCGTCGGGCCGAGGGCCTGGTGATCTCCGGCCCGCGCCGCGACGACGCGGCCCTCGAGGCGCTCGTGCGCGAGCGCTTTCCGATCGTGCTCCAGGGCTCGCTGCCGGAGTTCGGCGTGCCCAGTGTCGATGTCGACAACGTCGCCGGCGCCCGGCGGGCGGTCGAACACCTGCTCGAGCTCGGGCACCGCCGGATCGCGTGCGTGACGAACGCCCCGCTCGCCTACACCGCCGCGGCCGAGCGGCTCGAGGGCTACCGCCAGGCGCTCCGGGCGGCCGGCAGCCCGTTCGACGAGGCGCTCGTCGCCGAGGGGGCGTTCGACGCCCCGAGCGGCCACCAGGCGATGACGCGGCTGCTCGCGGCGGAGGACGTGACCGCGGTCTTCGTCGCCAGCGACGTCGTGGCGCTCGGCGCGATCGGCGCGATCCGGGAGAGCGGGCGCCGCGTTCCCGACGACCTGTCGGTCGTCGGCTTCGACGACATCCCGCTCGCGGCGTACCTCGACCCGCCGCTGACCACGATCCGGATC
>CAYMBB010000025.1:0-15824 GCA_964388515.1 uncultured Anaerolineaceae bacterium | reverse complement strand
CACGAGTAGTCCGGGGAATAGACGCACAGCGGGTGGTAGGCGAGGTTGAAGTCGAGGACGTAGGTGCCGTCGTCCTCGGGCTCGAGGTCGAGGTAGCGGCCCGCCCCGTACGTCTCCGAGCCGCTCGTGGCGTCGAGAAAGGGCACGAACAGCGAATCCGCGCGGCTGCCCCCGAGCAGGTACGCGGTCAGGGTGCAGCGAGTGCCCCCGATCCGGAACGTGAACACCCCCGCCCGGCACGCCGGGCGGGGGTGATGGTCCGAGGTCGGGATCGCGAACTCGACCGGCTGGCCACCGCGGTACGCCTCGAGGCGCAGCCCAGCCAGGCGATAGCGCTCGTCGATGGGGAACCAGGCGAGGCCCTGGAAGTCGGGCCGGGCGTGGGGCGGGACCGGGCTCCGCGGCGAGCTCCGGAAGTACGAGTCCATGGTCGCCCGGTCGCGCTCGAGCCGGGCCGCGTACGTGAGCCCGTCTCCGGGCCTGTCGCCGGGCCCGTGATCGTGCCTGTCCCTGTGCCCGCGAATGTGCGCCACCCGTGCCTCCCTGGCCGGCGCCGACCCGGCGCCCGTAGCGGCGGTGATCCCGCCCTGTCGGGACATCTTCGGGGCGACCGCCGACGCCGACCGTAATTCAGCCCACAGTCGGGACGTGATCGAGCCCACATCCGGGCCACTCGAGGCGCGGTATCGTGGCCACATCCCGGGTGCCGAGAGTGCCGCGGCCGCGTCGTTCAGCTGAGCGACGCGGCCCGGGGATCGCCCGGCCCGGATGGCGCTAGCGGAGTGTGACTGGCCGTGACCGGGGACGAGTTCGATTTCGTGGTGATCGGTGCCGGAGCGGCCGGCGAAGCCGCCGCCTACCTGGCGCGGGCGCGGGGCGCCACGGTGGCGGTCGTAGACCGCGAGCTCTTCGGCGGGTCGTGTCCGTACTGGGCCTGCATGCCCTCCAAGACCCTCCTCCACGCGGCGGCCGTCCATGCCTGTGGTGGTTCGTACGACTGGCCGAAGGCGTCGGCGCGCCGCGACTACATGATCAACCGCGAGGGAACCGACGTCCCGAGCGACGCCGGGCATGTCCGGGGGCTCGAGGGCGCTGGCGCGGTCGTTGTCCGGGGTACCGCCCGGGTCGTCGGACCGCGGACCGTCGCGGTCGTCGGCAACGGCCCGGAGCGGACGCTCCGGGCGCGGAACATCATCGTCGCGGTCGGTTCGACGCCCAAGGTCCCCCGGCTCGAGGGTCTCGACTCGATCGTGCCCTGGACGAACCGCGAGGCCACGACGACCCGCCAGCTGCCGGCCAGCCTGGTGATCCTGGGTGCCGGTCCGACCGGGGTCGAGATGGCCCAGGTGTACGCCCGCTACGGCGTGCCGACCGCTCTCGTGGCCTCGCAGCCCCGGGTGAACCCGAAGGATCATCCGCGCAACTCGGCCGCGATCGAGGCCGGCCTCCGCCGCGACGGCGTCGATCTCCGGACCGGCGTGCGGGCCGTCCGGGTGCGAGCCCGGGCCGCCGCCTCCGGGGCGCACGTGATCGACCTCTCCGACGGCAGCTCGGTCGAAGGGCACGAGGTCATGCTGGCCGTCGGGCGGAGCTTCCCGGTGGCCGGACTCGGGCTCGAGACGGTCGGGGTGCAGGTGGACGCGGCCCCGCTGGCCGTCGGCCCGGACCTGCGGATCGCGGACGGGGTGTACGTGGCGGGCGACGCCGGCGGCCCCGAGATGCACACCCACCTGGCCCACTACCAGGGCGAGCTCGCGGTCCGGATCGCCCTCGGCGACGACGTCCGCCCGGACTACTCGGCGATCCCGCGTGCCGTCTACACCGATCCCGAGGCGGCGGGTGTCGGCCTCACCCCCGACCAGGCGACCGCCGCCGGGTTTGACGTCTTCGAGGAGGTGGCCGACCTTGCGACGACCGCCAAGGGGTACGTGGCCGAGGCGAGCGGACACGTCACGATCGTCGTCGATCGCCGGTCGCGGACCCTGCGCGGCGCGTTCATCGCCGGCCCGGGCGCCTCGGAGGCGATCCACGAGGCGGTCCTGGCGCTGAAGACGCAGGCGCCGCTCGAGGTCCTGGCCGACACGATCCATGCCTTCCCGACGACCGCCCGGGTGATGGGAGGCCTGTTCGTCCAGGCGCTCCGGCGACTGGACTGAGGCGCCCGATGCGACCACCGGTCGAGGGACTTCCGGGTGAGTCGAGGCCGGACGGGCCGCCCCACTGCCACGTGCCGGCCACCTTCGAGCCGGAGCAGCGGCAGGCGCTGGCGACCGATGTCCGGCGGCTCATCCGGGCCGCCGAATGGCTGGCCCAGGAGCTCGACGAGCGCCGGGGCTGCCATGCCGCCCTGACCCAGGTCGCCGTCCTGCAGGCGGATCTCGACGCGGTCGCGTCGCGCCTGGTCGATGGCCACCTCAGGTATTGCGTGGCCCACGCGATCTCCGAAGGTCAGCGTCCCGAGGAGGTCCTGAGCCTGCTCGTTCCGATCCAGTCGGTCCTGTTCGCACGCCGCCAGGGAGGACACCCATGATCGACACCGACGCCCAGCCGCCGGCGCTGGCTGCCTCTGCGGTCCCTGCGGTCACGATCGAGCGGATGGTGGAGGTCGACCGGCTGGCGATCGAGGAGTACGGGATCACGCTCCTCCAGATGATGGAGCAGGCCGGTTCGCACCTCGCCGAGGTCGCTCGCCTGGAGCTCGGCGGGGACCTTCGCGGGCGGAACGTCGTCGTGGCGGTCGGCCCCGGCAACAACGGTGGCGGGGGGCTCGTTGCTGCCCGGCACTTGATGAACCGCGGGGCCGGCGTGCGGGTCGTCCTCGCCCGCCCGGCGCTCCGGATGACCGACGCGGGCCGGCACCAGCTCGCGACCCTGCTCGCGATGGGGATGAGCTGCTGCGTCGCGACCTATGACCTGAGCGACGAGGAGCTGGAGGCCGCGCTGGCCAGGGCGGACCTCGTCGTCGACGCCATCCTGGGCTACCGCGCCGAGGGCGCCCCGCACGGCGAGGTGGAACGTCTGATCGGGTTCATCGTTCGCTCCGGGCGGCCGGTTCTGAGCCTGGACGTCCCGTCGGGTCTCGATTCGGATACCGGTCAGACGCCCGGCTGGGCGATCAGCGCCCAGGCGACCCTGACCCTGGCGCTGCCCAAGCCGGGCCTGCTCGAGGGTCCCGGTGTCGAGCGCAGCGGCCGGCTCTACCTGGGCGACCTCGGTCTGCCGGAGGTGCTCTATCATCGGCTCGGCCTCGAGGTCGGCTGCCCGTTCGCCGACAGCCGGATCGTGGCCCTCGATCGGACCACATGACCGCCCACAGCCAGTCGCGATCATTCTCCGAGAAGCTCGGCCTGCTCAGCGAGGTCCAGCTGTTCGCTGGTCTCTCCGAGGCGGACATCGAGGCGATCGGCCACGCGACGACGATGACCCGCTGCGTCCGCGGCCAGCAGATCCTCTCGCCCGACGACCCGCCGGACCGGATCCACATCCTCAAGAAGGGCCGGGTCCGCGTCTACCGCGTGACCCCCGACGGCAAGCAGCTCACCCTCGACATCTACGAGAAAGGGACGATCCTGGGCGACATGAGCCTGCTCGGCCAGGACCGGCTACCCGAGGCGTACGCCGAGGCGATCGACGACGGGGTGATCTGCACGATCACCCCCGACGAGCTGCGCCGGCTGATCGAGCGCTACCCGGTGATCGGGGTGAACGTCATCCGCCACCTGTCGCGCCGCCTCCAGGTCGCCGAGCGCGAGCTCGAGGCGATGGCCTACCAGCGGGTCGACCAGCGGCTCGCCCGCAAGCTGCTCGACCTCGCCCAGCGCTTCGGGGTCTCGACCCTCCGCGGCACCCTGATCGGTGCCCGACTGACCCAGCAGGAGCTCGCCGAGATGATCGGCACGACCCGCGAGACGCTCGCCCATACCCTCGCCGACTTCCGCCGGCGCGGCCTGCTCGACACCGCGCACCACCAGGTCGTCGTGCGCGACGCCGAGCGGCTGGCCGAGATCGCCGAGGGGGACCAGGCCCCGGACGAGCGCGAGTAGGGCGATCGGCGACCCGGCAGTCTGCCAGGCTGCCGCTCGCTGCGATCTGCGGGTCGCTGCGATGGCGGGTGGGAGCTCGGGCGGGTCAGGGTCGACATTTCGGGCCAAACGGACCATCACGGCGCGGCCGCGGTGCGTCACCCTCTCGCCACGCCATTCCCGTCGAACCGGGCCGGCGAGGTCGGAGGATACTGTGAGCGACGCGATGTCACTGGGACGCGAGTCGGCTGAACTCTCCGGGACGGTCAGGCTTCGCGTCCGCCAGGCAGCTCGCGTCGACCTCGACCGCGTCGCCGGCGCTCTCGGCGGCCCGGACGCGCCGTGGCTCGGCGAGCGGGCGCCCGACGCCTCGCCGGGAGTGCGGCGCTTCTACTGCGATCTCGAGCTCCAGGTCAGTCCCGCCCGCTGGGCGGTCTTTCGCAAGTCCGCGATCGTCGGCCTCGGCCAGCCCCAGCCCGACCACGAGGGCTGGGTCGTCCCGATCGAGTGGCGGGCGGCGACGCTGGCACCGCTCTTCCCGGTCTTCGCCGGCCACCTGCGCCTGCGTGCCGACCGGATCGAGCTCGCCGGGCGCTATGCGCCGCCGGGCGGGGCGGTCGGCTACGTGCTCGACCGGACGCTCCTGGGCGTCGCCGCGCGCGGCACCGGCCGCTGGCTGCTGGGTCGGGTGGCGGCCGCGCTCCGCTAGGAGGTGGCCGTCGCGGGCCACTCGGCCCCCCTCGGAGTGACGAATGCCGCTGTCCCGGGAGCCGCGCGGGCACGACATTCCAGCCACGACCCCGGTGGCGTTCCCAGGCTCGGCCGGCCTCCACCGCGGCCGTGATGCAGGAGGTGCCCGGTGACCCGTGTCGTCGTCGTCAACCGCGATCGGGCTGCTGCCGAGGCGGCGGCGACGATCCTTCGCCACGCCGGCTACGAGGTCGAGCTGTGCGCCGGCCCGACGGTCGATCCGTGCCCGGTCCTGAGCAGCCTGCCCTGTCCGCTCGTCGACCGGGCCGACGTCCTCGTCTACGACGCCTGGGCGGGCGGCAGCAGCGACGGGGGCCGGCGCCTGATCGCCGACGTGCGCGAGACGTATCCCGACCTGCCGGTCGTCCTCACCTCGGTCGACCAGCGGCTCGACTGGGTCGAGGTCGAGGGACCCCATCGGGTCACCCCGATCGTCGGCCCGCTCGACGAGCAGCGGTTCCTGTCCGCTGTCGAGGGCGCCCTGGCGGATCAGGGGATGGCCGTCTGACGAGTCCGGTGACCGGCCCGGCGGCCAGCGCAAGGGCGGCCAGCGCAAGGGCGGCCACGACCGGCGGCTGACCGGCCCTGCCCCGGACCGACGGGCCGGCCGCGGCGCCGGGCCGCGACCGACCGGTGCGCGACGTCCTACGTCGTACGCGGGAAGCCCAGGTTCAGGCCGCGCAGGCTCGGATCGGGCCAGCGGCTCGTCACTTCCTTGACCTTGGTGAAGAAGCGGACGCCGTCCTGGCCGCGCATCTTCAGCGCCCCGAAGGCCGAGTCGCGATCGCCGCCGAACGAGAAGTGGCCGTACGGAACGGGGATCGGGACGTTGATCCCGATCATCGGGGTCTGGCACTCCATCTGGTAGCGCCGGGCGGCGCCGCCGTCGTTGGTGAAGATCGCCGTCCCGTTCGCGTAGTGGTGGCTGTTCACGAGCCGGAGCGCCTCTTCGTACGTGTCGACCCGGACGACGGTCAGGACCGGGCCGAAGATCTCCTCCCGGTAGATCTCCATCTCCGGGGTGACGTGATCGAACAAGGTGACGCCCAGGAAGAAGCCGTCCGGATACTCCGGATGGCGGAACGGGCGCCCGTCGTGGACGAGCGTGGCGCCCTCGGCGACTCCCTTCTCGATCCAGCGGATGATGCTCGCCCGGTGCTCGGCCGAGTAGATCGGGCCCATGTCGACACCTGGCTCCATGCCCGGACCCACCTTCAGGCGGCCGATCCGCTCGAGGACCATCGGGATGAGCCGGTCGCCTGCCTCGCCGACCGCCACGACCGTGGCGATCGCCATGCAGCGCTCGCCGGCCGAGCCGAAGCCGGCGCTGACGGCCGAATCGGCTGCGAGCTCCATGTCGGCGTCGGGCAGGACGACCATGTGGTTCTTCGCCCCGGTGTACGCCCCGACCCGCTTGCCGTTCGCCGTGCCCGTCTGGTAGACGTGCCGGCCGACCGCGGTGGAGCCGACGAACTGGAGGGCGGCGATGTCCGGGTGCGCCAGGATCGCCTCGACCGCCTCGCGCCCGCCGTAGACGATGTTGAAGATCCCGTCCGGCAGGCCGGCCTTCTTCCACAGCTCGGCCTGGAGGCGGGTGGCTCCGGGCGTGTGGGAGGAGGGCTTCCAGACGACCGCGTTGCCGGTCGCGACCGCGATCGGATAGATCCACATCGGAACCATGGCCGGGAAGTTGAAGGGTGTGATCGCGGCCACGACCCCGAGCGGCTGGCGGATCGTGTACGCGTCGACGTTGGTCGACACGTTCGGGGTGATCATGCCGCCCATCACCGCCGGCACGCTGCAGGCGAAGTCGATCGTCTCGAGCCCGCGCAGGACCTCGCCCAGGGCGTCCGGATACGTCTTGCCGTGGTCGCGGGTGATCAGCCGGGCCATCTCCTCGCGATGGCGGTACACGAGCTCGCGGAAGGCGAACATCACGTTCTCGCGGGCCATCAGCGAGGCGCCGCGCCAGGCCGGGAAGGCAGCCTTCGCAGCCTGGACGGCGCGATCGACCTCCGCGGCGCCACCGCGGGCCACTCGCCCGATCACGTGGCCGGTGGCCGGGTTGAAGACGTCCTGGGCCTGGGCCGGGGGCTCGGCGAGCTCGGTCCCGCCGATCCAGTGGTTGATCGTCTCGAGCGGCTCCGGTGCTCCGGGCCCGCGCTCCTCGAGCAGAACGTCCTGGGTCACGAGTGGTCACCTCCTGCGGCACGCGCGCGGCGGATCGTCCGGGCCTCCGGCGTCCGGCCTCCGGCGTCGGGCTCGGTTCTATCCGTTCGGGCCTCGGCCTGGCGAGTGCCGAGCGGCCCGTTTTCGGGTCAGGAAGCGGAGATGGCGGCTGCCTGCTCCCGCAGCCAGGTGATCACCTCGCCGATCACCTGCTCGCCCTCGGGCTCGTTGTGCGCCTCGTGGCGGAGGCCCGGCCAGAGGCGGCGGTCGACGTTCGGGAACGCCGCGTAGCGCTCGCTCGAGGCGGCCGGCACGACCCGGTCGTCGCCGCCGTGGATGACGAGCGTCCGGACCGGGAATGGACGGCCGGTCGCGCGCAGCCGGTCGAGCGCCTCGCGCGTCGCCCGCTGGGCGGCGAACGCGCGCGCTCCGAAGCGGGCGGTCGGATCGTGGACCGCGAGCGGGTCGACCCGGAACGCCTCTCCGATCGCCGGATCGCGCGACAGCAGCTCGCCGTGGTGGATCGCCGGCGGGCGCCAGGTCGGCGCGATCCGGTCGACGGTTGTCGCCAGGAGGCGGAGCGCGCGGCTGTGGCCGGAGTCGATCCCCGGTGCGCTCAGGACGAGGAGATCGGGCAGGGGGCGATCGCTCAGGACGTAGCCGGTGGCGACCAGGCCGCCCATCGAGTGACCGTAGAGCACGAGCGGGCGACCGGGCGGGGTGACCGTGCGCAGGGCCGCAAGGCGCTCGGCCAGGTCGTCGAGCAGGTCGTCCCAGCGCTCGAGATCGCCCCGCGGGCCGCCCGAGCCGCCCCAGCCGCGCTGGTCGTAGGCGTGGGTGTCGATCCCGGCGGCGGCCAGCCAGTCGCCGACCCGCTCGTAGCGCCCGCTGTGCTCGCTCAGGCCATGGACCAGCAGGAGGCTGGCCCATGACCCACCGACGGCCGGCCAGTGGCGCGTGCGCAGGATGACGCCGTCGCGGGTCGTGGCGGTCCCGATCGTGGAGGTCCCGATCGTGGAGGTCACGGCGCTCATGGCGCCAGCGTACTCTGTCCGGGGTGCTCGCGTCCGGGGGTTGGCTGGGCCGTCGGGGCGCGCTCGGACCCGGCTACCCTGCCCGCAGCTGTCGCGGTCCCCGGCCCCGTGGCTGACGCCCCGGCCCCGTGGCTGACGCCCCGGCCCTGTCGAGCTCCCGGGTCCCGGCGTCCGGCGGTTGTTGAGCACGCTGCAACAAATCGACCGAACGGGCCCACGGCGAGGCCTGCCACCCGGTCAGGCACCGGCTCGACGCGTCGCGCCGCCCACCCCCAGCCGCCTGAGGACGCCCGCCGATCGTGAGCCATGCTCGGCCCGGGGTGCGCCGTCCATCCGGCACCGAGATTGCGAGGGTCTCGCCCGGGGGACGGGCCCTGATTCGGCCGATCTGTTGAGGCACGCGCAACGCGTGCCCGCCGGCGGTCGGAGCGCCTGCCTGGCCGCCGGGCCGCCGTTCCCGTCGGCGGTCCGGAGCGACCGGCTGGCGCCGGGCCCGAGCGCGTCGGCTACCATCGGCAGGTGACGATCGCCTCGACCGACGCTCCGCTCCCGATGGCCGCCCACCGTGGCGCCCCGCTCGTCCGCCTCGAGCGGCTGACGATGCGCTATGGGTCGGTCACCGCGCTCGACGAGCTGACCCTCGACCTGCAGCCGGGGATCATCGGTCTGGTCGGGGCGAACGGGGCGGGCAAGACGACGCTCCTGAAGATCCTCGTCGGGCTCCTCGAGCCGACGGGCGGCCGGGCGGCGGTCATGGGCCTCGACGTCCAGGCGCAGGGGACCGAGCTTCGCCAGTACGTGGGCTACATGCCGGAGCACGACGCGCTGCCGCCGGACCTGAGCGCGACCGAGCTCGTCGCCCATCTTGCCCGCATCTCCGGCCTGCCGGTCTCGGCTGCCCGCGAGCGGACGGCCGAGGTCCTCCGCCACGTCGGCCTGTACGAGGAGCGCTACCGCCAGATCGGCGGCTACTCGACGGGGATGAAGCAGCGGGTCAAGCTCGCCCAGGCGCTCGTCCACGATCCGCGCCTGCTCCTCCTCGACGAGCCGACGAACGGGCTCGACCCGGCCGGGCGCGACGAGATGCTCGAGCTCGTGCGTCGGATCGGGACGGAGTTCGGGCTGGCCGTCGTCGTCGCCTCGCACCTGCTCGGCGAGATCGAGCGGGTCTGCGACTTCCTGGTCGCGATCGATGCCGGGCGCCTCCTGAGCGCGGCGCCGCTGCGTACGTACACCGAGCGGACGGGCGTCCTGGCGGTCGAGGTGGACGACGGACGCGAGGCGCTCGCCGACGCCTTGGCGGCTCGGGGACTCGCGGTCCGGCTCGACGGCCGGGAGGTGCTCGTCGCGCTCGAGGACGCGCGGCCGTTCGACCTCGTCCGCGACGCGGTCGCCGATCTCGGGCTGCCGCTCGTCCGGATCGAGCAACGCCGGCGGGCCCTCGAGGAGCTGTTCCGGGACGAGCCCAGGGCCGAGCCGGGTCGATGACGACCGAACGCAGGCCGATCGTGGCCGCCACGAGCCCCGCCGGGAGCATCTACGACCTGGGCTACCAGCGCTACGACGGCCCCCGCCTCGGCCGGCGCGAGGCGGTCACGGCGCTCTTCGAGCACAGCCTGCGGGCGAGCTTCGGGATCGGTCGGGGCGGGCGGGCGAAGGTCGTCCCGATCGGGCTGGCGGTCCTGGCCCTCCTGCCCGCCCTCGTCGCGGTCGGTCTCCAGGTGTTCCTCGGCCGGGTCGGCCTCGGCGGGCAGGCGGGTGCGGCCTCGCCAATCCGGTACGACACGTACTACGGGTACGTCCAGACGCTCGTCACGCTCTTCGTCGCCGCCCAGGCGCCCGAACTGCTCGGGCGCGATCAGCGCTACCACGTCCTGTCGCTCTACTTCTCGCGCGCGCTGCGCCGGGCCGACTACGCCCTCGCCAAGGCGGCGGCGTTCATCACGGCGATCCTGATCGTCGTCCTGGCGCCGCAGGCGCTCCTCTTCGCCGGGCTGTCGCTCTCGGACCGCGACGTCCCGTCGGCACTGGCGAGGAATGCCGCCTTCCTGCCGCCGGTGATCGCCGAGGGACTCGCGATCGCGCTGCTCCTCGGCTCGGTTGGCCTCGCGGTTGCCGCCTTCACGCCCCGCCGGGCGTGGGCCACGGCCGCGATCATTGGCACCTTCATCGTCCCGCCCGTGGTCGCCCAGATCGTCCTCCGGGTCGTGCCCGGCGACCTCGGCCGGGCGATCGTCCTGCTCAGCCCGAACGACGTCCTGGCCGGGCTGAACGCATTCCTCTTCGACCGGGCCCCGGCCGCCGGCGCCGTCGCCCGGGCCGACCTGCCGGGGCCGCTCTATCTGGTTGCGGCGACGGTCGCGATCGCGCTCCTCCTGGCCGTCCTCGTCCGGCGATACCAGCGGATCGCGGCATGACCCGACCGGCCGTTCGGACCCGATCGTCGACCTGCGCAACGCCTCCCGCTGGTACGGCAACGTCGTGGCCGTGAACGACATCTCGTTCACCCTCGGGCCCGGCGTCACCGGCCTGCTCGGACCGAACGGGGCCGGCAAGTCGACCCTCCTCCACCTGGTCGCCGGGCTCCTTCGCCCCTCAGCGGGCGAGGTTCTCGTCGGCGGCCGGAGCACCTGGCGCAACCCCTCGACCTACCGCTTGATCGGTCTCGTCCCCGAGCGCGAGGCCGTCCATCCCTACCTGAGCGGCTACGAGTTCGTCCTGTACAACGCCCGGCTCCAACGCCTCGCCGACCCGGCGGGCGCGGCGGCCCGGGCGATCGCGACGGTCGACCTCGCCGATGTCCAGCACCGGCCGATCGGGACATACTCGAAGGGGATGCGCCAGCGCGCCAAGATCGCCGGCGCCCTCGTCCACGACCCACCCGTGCTCCTGCTCGACGAACCGTTCAACGGGATGGACCCGCGCCAGCGGCTGCACATGATCGAGCTCCTCCGGGCGATGGCGGTCGAAGGGCGGACGATCCTCTTCTCGTCGCACATCCTCGAGGAGGTCGAGCGGCTCGCCCAAAAGGTCCTCGTGATCTACGCCGGCCGGCTCGCCGCGTCCGGCGACTTCCGCGAGATCCGCCGCCTGATGACCGACCGCCCGCACACGTTCACTGTTCGCTCGAGCGACGACCGGCGGCTGGCGGCGGCGCTCGTGGCCGACGCATCGGTCTTCGGGGTCGAGCTGGCGGACGGTCTCCTCTCGGTCCGCGCGTCCGACTTCGCCGCCTTCACCCGGGCCCTGCCCCGCATCGCGCGGGACCTGGGGGTGACGCTGTTCGAGCTCCACCCAGCCGACGAGTCGCTCGAGAGCGTCTTCGCCTACCTGGTGCGCCGATGATCCGGGCCATCGTCGGGGTGACCGCCCGTGGCGTCCTCGGCCGGCGCCGAAGCCTGGTCGTCGTCCTCTTCGCCGCCCTGCCGGTCCTGGTCGCGCTCGTCGTCCGGGTCGGGGGGAGCACCGGCGACGCCGTCTCACTGAGCGCCGACCTGCTCGACGCCCTCGTCGTGCGGACCGTGCTGCCGCTCGTTGCGCTCGTCTTCGGGACCGCCGTCCTCGGCTCGGAGCTCGACGACGGGACCGCGATCCACCTGCTCGTCAAACCGATCGAGCGATGGCGGATCGTGCTCGCCAAGCTCGTCGTCGCGGCGGCCCTGACGGTCGGCCTGGCCGCCCTCGTGACCCTCGTCGCCGGCCTGGTCGTGGGTGCCGGTCGCGGTGCCGAGCGGCTCGTGGTCGCCTCGACCGCCGCGGTGGCGGTCGGTGGTCTCGTCTACGCCGCCCTCTTCCTCGCCCTCAGCCTCGTCACGAGCCGGGCGCTCGTCGTCGGGCTCGGCTACGTCCTCGTCTGGGAGGGCGCCCTGGGCGGCCTGCTCGAGGGGACGCAGGCGCTCAGCGTTCGCCAGTACACGCTCGCGATCGCCCGCCTGCTGGCCGGCGGCGACGGGCAGGCGATCAACGTCACCCTTGACCCGCCGACCGCGATCGTCCTGTCAGCGATCGTCCTGGCCGGGGCGTTCGCGCTCGCCGTCCGCCGGCTGGCGAGTCACGAGATCCACGGCAGCGACTGACCGGGGCAAACGACGGACCGACCCCCGGCCCGCGTTCCGGCGGTGTCCGCCGACCCGCCCGACCCCCCAGCCCGCCTGGTTTCAGATGAACAGCGAGACGTCCGCGTCGGCCGCCCAGGAAAGGAAGTGGGTCGCCCCGCAGACGGGGTCGATCCCGTCGATGAACCCGTCCTTGGAGAAGCCGAAGACGTCCATCGTCATCCCGCACGGGATCAGCTTCACGCCCAGCTCGAGCGCGACCTCGATCAGCTCGTCGATCGAGGCGACGCCGTGGTCCTTGAACTGGCGCTTCATCATCGCCGTCGCCATCGGGGTCATCCCCGGCAGGGCGGTCAGGAGCTGGGGCATCGGGACGGGCATCGGCATCGCCGGGTTGCCGGTCGTGCCGACCTCGAGCTTGCGGTCCTTCTGGAGGATCTTCAGACCGTAGAAGGTGAAGAAGATCCCGACCTCCCAGCCGAGGGTCGCCGCGGTCGTGGCCAGGATCAGCGGCGGGTACGCCCAGTCGAGGGTCCCCTTGGTGGCGATGATCGCGAGCTTCTTGGGCTTCGCCGCCCGCTCGGCCTCCCTGATCGCCAGGAGCTCCTCGACCCGGGCGGTGACCATCGCGTCGACCCGGTCGCGGATCAGGGCGTCGAGATCGCCGACGCCGCTCAGGGTCTCTCCGGATGTCTGGACCATGTGAGACGCCTCCCTTCCTGGAGTTGGTCGTCGCGCCCACCGGACGGCGCGCTCATCGCCGGCCCGGGCCGGCGCCCATCTCAGCCGGTTCAGGCCGGCACCTTGCGCCGGTTCAGGCCGGCACCTCGGACGTCGTCGCGGCCATGACCGCGGCGACCCAGTCGGCCGGCGCCACCCCCGGGATCTCCGGCCGTGTCCGCGCGTAGTAGCCCTCGACCCGTTCGAGCAGCGCCGGCTCGCTCAGCTCGCAGCCGACGAGGAGCTCGTCGAGCTCGACCGGCATCGAGGCCGGTCGAGCGGTGAAGTCGCCGGAGAACGCGACGTCGTCGAGGAGGCCGTCGCGGACGCGGGCCACGCACCGGATCAACCCGCCGGGCGCCTTGTGGGCGCCCTCGCCGACGCGGACGTCCTGGTGGATCTTCACCCCGGCCCGGCGCAGTCCGCCGCCCTCCTCGAGCCATTCGCGGCTGGCGAAGCGGACGTCGAGCTGCTCGGCCAGGGCGAGCTCGTCGGGGCGCAGCTCGCCGGGCACGACCGGGCGCCCGAGGAGCTCCGAACAGGCGGCGACGTAGGCGGCCACGACGGTCGCCCGCGACGGGGGCGTGCCCAGCTCGCGGCGCATCGTGGTCATGTAGTCGGTCAGCGACTGGATCACCTTGTCGCGGAACTTCTCCGAGGGGACCCTGAGGACGCGGGCCATCGTGGCCACGTCGAAGTCGAACATCAGGCTGCCGACGAGCACCTCGGCCCGGTCCATGCGCGCCGCGCCGGTCCCGCCGATCTTCCGGCCGGCGACGTGGATGTCGTTGATCGGCCGGTACTCGGCCGCGATCCCGAGGGTACGGTAGGTCCGGACGAGGGTCTCGCTGTAGAGCGCGAAGCGGGCCTCGACGGTCGCCGGCAGGTGGGCGGCCTCGAAGATCCACTGGGTGAAGAGCTGGTTGCCGTCGAGGTAGACCGCCCCGCCTCCGACCTCGCGCCGGAGTACGGGGTAGCCGTGCTCGGCGCAGTAGGCGAGGTCGACCTCGCGCTCGGCGTCCTGGTGGCGGCCGATGCTCACATATGGCGCGTCGGGCGAGACGAGCAGGATCGTGTCCGGTGCGCCCTCGGTGAGCGCGTAGCCCACAGCATGGAAGATCGTCTGCGAGCGGAGCGGTGGGACGGTCCCCAGGTCGAGCAGGCGGATCGGTTCGGTCGTCGTCATCGTCGTATCGTCCTCAATCGGCGCACCGGAAACAGCTCAGGCCGAGCTCCTCGATCCGCGCCTCGTAGCGCTCGACGGCCGCCGGGCCGGTGACGAGGCCGATCCGCTCGGGTTCCCATTCGTCCGGCCGGAGCCGGACCAGCCAGCCCGCCCCGTACGGGTCGCGGTTGGCGATCAGGATGTCGTCGCGGAACGTCGCCTCGTTCGTCTCGACGACCTCGCCCCCGACCGGGGTGGGGAACGGGCCGGCCCACTTGGCGGTCTCGATCGTGGCCGTGCTCTGGCCGGCCTCGAGGCGGCGCCCGACGCGCTTGAACTGGATGTGGAGAACCTTGCCCGAGCGGGTCTGGGCGACGTCGGTCATCCCCAGCCGGAGCGTCCCGTCGGCGAGCGGTCGCAGCCAGACGTCCCGGGGCACGTCGTACCAGAGGTCCTCGGGGATGTCGCAGCCGCGGTGGACGCTCATGGGACGCTCACACGCTCACTCGCAGCTGATCCCTTCGGCCTCGAGGAAGGCCCGGTACGCCTCGACGGCGTGCGTGCCGGTGTGCAGCTCCGAGCGCTGGACGCTCCACAGGCTGGCCCGCAGCCGGCAGATCCAGCCGGCGCCGTACGGGTCCGTGTTGACCAGGGTCGGCTCCCGGGCGAGCGCCTCGTTGACCTCGATCACCTCGCCGTTCACCGGCGTGGGGACCGGGCCGACCCACTTGCCGCTCTCGACCGTGGCCACGCTCTGGCCGCGTTCGAGGACCTTGCCGACCTTCTTGGTGGTCACCGCCACGACCCGCGAGGCGAGGTGCTGGGCGGGATCGGTGATCCCGAGGGTCAGGACGTCGTCGCCGTCGTCGCGGACCCAGACGTGCTTCTCGATCCAGTAGTGGAGCTCCTCGGGGATGTTGCAGCCGCGGACGTTGGTCATGGAGTCCCTCCTGCCGGCGCGTCCTCGCGGATCGGGGGCAGTCCGACCCGCTCCGCGTGCGACGCATGGAGATGGTAGAGGAGCAGGTCGAAGGCGACCAGTGTGATCTCGCGCCGGAACTCCTCCAGGAAGCCCGGCTCGCGGCCACGCGGGTTCGCCACCCGCTCGAGGCCCTCGTCGCAGAACGGGCAGTCGAGGGCGAACAGGAGCCGGCCCCTCGCCTCGTCGCGCGACATCCGGACCTCGTCGGCATGGTCGCGGCCCAGGTGGGCGTGGGTCTCCATCCGGGTGCCGGGCGCGGCGCAGTACGGGCAGTTCACGTCACGACCCTGGTCCTGGCCGTGGCCGCGGCCGTGGCCGTGGGCGCCGCCACCCCGTCCGCAGCCATCTCGCCTGCCGTGTCGCCGGCAGGCGAGTGCGCGCCCAGCCGGCCCTCGAGCTCGACCACGAGGTCGAGGAGGGCTGCCCCGAGCGGAGCGAGCGCGACCCGGTCGGTCTCGAGCTCGCGGCTGACGAACCCGGCGGCCGCCAGGCCACCGATCCAGTCCGCGGCGGCGACCCGGTCGCCCGCCCACGGCCGCCCGGCGGCGACCTCGGCGATCGGGCGCGGCCCGTCGCGCAGGGTCTCGAGCAGCGCCAGCGTCTCGGGCTCGCCGGCGGTGCGCAGGGTCCGGAGCAGGTAGTAGCGCCAGGCCGTCGTTCCGACCGGTGCACCGGAGCGCGGCGCGGCGGCCGCGCTCGCGCCGCCGGCCCCACCGCCGGCTCCCCCGTCGGCCGGCCCGGCCTCGCGGAAGGCGAAGTCCGCCAGGCGTTCCTCGGCTCGCCGCTGCTCGGCCACCCGGCGCCGGAGCCCGGCGGCGAGCGCCTCGAGCAGGGCCTCGCCGTTCATCGCGCCGCCCCCGGTCCGCCCGGCCCCGCCCCGGCCCCCGCCGTCGCCCCGCCCCCCGGCCCCCCGGCCCCCGGCTCCTT
>CAYMBB010000024.1:3917-15851 GCA_964388515.1 uncultured Anaerolineaceae bacterium | reverse complement strand
CCGCCGCTCCCTAGCTCTGGCGAGCGAAGTCGGCCGGAGCGCGCTTCACGAACTGCCCGTGGCCGGCCCGCCCGGTGAACTCGCCGTTGCGCACGACGACCGAGCCGCGCGACAGGACCACGTCCGAGCGGCCCTGGACGACCCGGCCCTCGTAGCACGAGTAGTCGACGTCCATGTGGTGGGTCGTGGCCGAGATCGTGCGCTTCGCATTCGGGTCGTAGACGACGAGGTCGGCGTCAGAGCCGACCGCGACGGCGCCCTTCCTGGGGTACAGCCCGAACATCTTCGCCGGCGCGGTCGAGATCACCTCGACCCAGCGCTCCTTCGTGAACCGGCCGCCGACGACGCCGCCGTCGTGGAGCAGATCGACCCGGTCCTCGACCGATGGCAGGCCGTTCGGGATCTTTCGGAAGTCGCCCCGCCCGAGCTCCTTCTGGCCGTGGAAGTCGAACGGGCAGTGGTCGGTGGAGACGACCTGGAGGTCGTCCTTGACCAGGCCGGTCCAGAGCTCCTCGGCGTGGTCGGCCGGACGGAGCGGCGGTGAGCAGACGAACTTCGCGCCGTCGAACCCGTTGCCCAGGTCGTCGAGGGTGAGGAACAGGTACTGCGGGCACGTCTCGGCGAACGCCCGGGCGCCCCGGTCGCGGGCGGCGCGCAGCTCGTTCAGCGCGTCCCGGGCCGACATGTGGACGATGTAGACCGGGACACCGGCCGCCTCGGCCAGGCGGATGACCCGGTTCGTCGCCTCGCCCTCGAAGATCGGGTAGCGGGCGACGCCGTGGTAGTAGGGGTCGGTGTGGCCGGCCGCGACCTGGTCGGCCGCCACGACGTCGATCGCCAGGCCGTTCTCGGCGTGCATCATGATCAGGCCGCCGTTCTTCGCGGTCTGCTGCATCGCCCGGAAGATCGCCCCGTCGTCGCTGAAGAAGACGCCCGGGTAGGCCGTGAAGAGCTTGAAGTCGGGCACCCCCTCGGCCACCAGCTGGTCCATCTCGGCCAGCGACTGGTCGTTCACGTCGGACATGATCATGTGGAAGCCGTAGTCGACCACGGCGTTGCCCTGGGCCTTGGCGTGCCAGGTGTCGAGGCCCTCGCGCAGCGAGCGGCCTTTCGACTGGACGGCGAAGTCGACGATCGTCGTGGTTCCGCCGAAGGCCGCCGCCCGCGTGCCGGTAAAGAACGTGTCCTTGGCGAACGTGCCGCCGAACGGCAGCTCCATGTGCGTGTGGACGTCGATCCCGCCCGGGATCACGTACTTGCCGGCCGCGTCGATCGTCTCGTCGGCGGTCACCCCGCCGGCCGCGAGATTGCGCCCGATCAGGGCGATCGTCTCGCCCTCGACGAGGATGTCGGCCTGGTACGAACCGTCGGCGGTGACGATCGTGCCGTTGGTGATGAGGGTGCGCATCGCTCTTCCTCGCTCCCTGGTCAGCTCGTTGCGGCGGTCCCGGCCCGCATGGCCGGAATGACCTCCCGCCCGTAGATCTCGAGCTGTTCTTCCTCGTTGCCGTTCATCAGGTAGACGTTGAACTGGTCGACGCCCGCTGCGGCCAGCTCGTGGAGCTTGGCGATGTGGTCGTCGACCGAGCCGAGGACGCAGAACCGGTCGGTGACCTCGTCGCCCACGAAGCCGGCGTTCGACGAGCCGACCTCGGCATGGTGGAGGTAGTCGTAGCCTTCGCGCTCACGGATGTACCCGGTGAGCGACTCGGGGAGCTGCTCGCGCGGGTACTTGTTGACGAGGTCGACGACATGGTTGCTGACCAGGGCCGGGAACCAGCGGGTGCGCTCGCGGCCCTCGTCGAGTGGCCCGACGTGGGCCGGCGCGGCCGACTGGACCCTGACCGAACCGCGCCGCCGGCCGGCAGCGGCCTCCGCCTCGCGGACCTGGCCGACGAACCAGCGGATGAGGTCCGGGTCGGCGAGCTGGAGGATCACCCCGTCCGCGATCCGGCCGGTCATCGCCAGGGCCATCGGCCCGTAGCCGGCGATCCAGACCGGGAGGTGCCAGCGGCCCGTCCAGGGGAGCTGCAGTTCCGCTCCCTCGTACTCGACCGCCCGGCCCTCGACCAGGTCGCGGATGACGTGGACGGCCTGCTCGAGGTCCTTCATCGTCGTCGGCGCCTTGCCCAGGACCCGGCGGGCGGAGTCGCCGCGGCCGATCCCGAGGTCCATCCGGCCACCGCTCAGCTCGTCGAGGACGGCGAGCAGGCTCGCGGTGACCGACGGCTCGCGGGTCGCGGGGTTCGTGACGCACGTCCCGAGGCGCATCCTGGTCGTCGCCTGGGCCATCAGGGTCAGGAGCGGGTAGGGGTCCCGCCACAGGACGTGGGAGTCGAACAGCCAGCCGTACTCGAAGCCCGCCGCTTCGGCCTGGCGGGTGAGCGCGACCGTACGCTCGATCGAGTGGTCGGGTTTGAGCGTGAAGCCGAACTGCATCGGGCGGAACCTCCAGTCGAGGCCGGGGACGCGGACGGCCCGACCACCCTCCTCCTGCGGTCGGGCCGTCGCCGCGGACGGGACGGTCAGGGCCGGCAGAGATCTCCGTAGGCCTCGGGTCGCCGGTCGCGGTAGAACTGCCACGTCTGGCGGACCTCGATGATCTTGTCGAGGTCCATGTCGCGGACGAGCAGCTCCTCCTCGTGCGGGTCGCCGAGGTCGCCGATGAACTGGCCGCGCGGATCGCAGAAGTAGCTCTGGCCGTAGAAGTCGTCCTCGCCCAGCGGCTCGATCCCGACCCGGTTGATCGTGCCCACGAAGTAGCCGTTGGCGACGGCGTGGCTGACCTGCTCGATCCGCCAGAGGTACTCGGACAGGCCGCGGCTCGTGGCGCTCGGGATGAAGACCATCTCGGCCCCGTTGAGGCCGAGGGCCCGGGCCCCCTCCGGGAAGTGGCGGTCATAGCAGATGTAGACGCCGACCTTGCCGACCGCGGTCTCGAAGACCGGATAGCCGAGGTTGCCGGGCCGGAAGTAGAACTTCTCCCAGAAGCCCTTGACGTGCGGGATGTGGGTCTTGCGGTACTTGCCCAGGTACTTCCCGTCGGCGTCGATGACCGCGGCCGTGTTGTAGTAGATCCCGGCGGCGTGCTCGTCCTCCTCGTACATCGGGACGACGAGGACCATCCCGGTCTGCCGGGCGAGGTCCTGCATCCGCTTCGTGGTCGGCCCGTCGGGGATCAGCTCGGTGTAGGAGTAGTACTGGGGATCCTGGACCTGGCAGAAGTAGGGGCCGTAGAAGAGCTCCTGGAAGCACATCACCTGGGCGCCCTGCTTGGCGGCTTCGTGGGCGTAGCGCTCGTGCTTCTGGATCATCGACTCCTTGTCGCCGGTCCAGCTGGCCTGCAGGAGTGCGCCTCGGACGATTCGCGGCATCGGGGTTCCACCTCCACGGACGGGTCGCGGGTCGGCCGACATGGATCGGACCGACGACGAAGGCTCGATCCGGCTGCCGGCCGGCCGTCCGGGGCCACCGCTCGGGGTGCGCTTGCCGCGACGGGCCGGCGGACCGGCCGCCGGGATGATGCGGAACTCTACACCCGGGGGCGCGGCGGCGGCAGGGTGCGGGCGCGGACACCGGGGCCGGTCGTCGCCCGCCGGAGCGTGCCCGGCCCAGCCACGGCAGGGTCCGTCGAAGCGCGTCCGGCTCAGTTTGCGCCGGGGGTGAGGACGACGAAGGCGTCGACGTCGACGCGCGGATGGCCGGCCGTGCCGAGCGCCCGGATCTCCAGCGTGTGGAGCCCGGAGGTCGGCCACGAGCGGTAGAAGACCATCTGGCGGGCGACCGACTTCGTGGCGTACAGGTCGACGGTCACGGGGGCGCCGCCGTCGACGGTCACCTCCGCGGCCCCCCGGACCGGGCTCCGGGCCGAGACCCAGGCCACGGCGGTGCCGGTGAACGTGAACCGGACGACGCCGTCGCGCGTCCGGGTGGAGCGCGCGTTCAGTCGGTCGTACGAGGGCGACGAGGTCCGGCTCCAGGTGCCGCGGACGAAGGCGAGGGCGCGGGTCGTCTCCTGCGGAACGGCCAGCCGGACGGGCGGCAGGGCGGCCCATGCCCCGGCGTTGCCGACCGCGTCGACCGCCCGGACCTGGATCCGGTACGTCCGGTTGCGGGGCAGGACGACGGTCGCGGCGCGGGCGGTCGGCGAGGCGAGGGCGACTGGCGTCCACGGGCCGCCGTCCGCGCTCCATTGGAGCTCGTAGCCGACGACGCCGGTGCCGACGTCGGTCGCGGCCGGCCAGCTCAGGTTGACCGGCACGCCCGCGGCCCCGATCGTCCGCCCCGCGGCGAGGTCGATCGTGGGCGGGCCGGCGACGGGCGGGAACGTGTCGGCGAGGACCGTCACCGGGACCGAGGCGGCGAGCCCGCGGGCAAGGGCAACGACGTTCGCCGAGCCGGCGGCCGTGGCCGTGAAGCGGCCGGTCGGGTCGATCGTGCCAACCGGGCCGTCGACCGCCCAGCTCACCTCGCCCGGGCCGAGCGGGACCGGATTGTACGCGGCGTCCTGGCCGATCAGCCGGTAGTCGACGGTCCCCCGCTCGAAGACCGAGGCGTTCGGGGGGTCGATGCTCAGGATCGCCAGCGGCCCGGTCGGCGCGCTGCTGACGACCTGGATGCTGTTCGTGACCGCTCGCTCGCGACCGTCGGACGGGGTGTTGGCGACGCTGGCCGTGGCGTCGCCGGGCTGGCGGACGGCGAGCGTCGTCGATCCGCCGCCGTCGAGGTTGATCGCGTTGATGGCCCCGCGCGAGAGCATCAGGTCGGCGAGCTCGTCGAGCGTGATTCCCAGGCTCTCGTCCGGGAGCCGGCCGTCGACGGTGGCCATCACCACCTGGCCGCTCGCGGTCAGCCCGATCGCGCTCCGGGGGTGGGTCTGGCTCGCGCTCGGCGGCCGCGGCGAGACGAACGGGGCGCCGTCCCGGACGAGGTACTCGCGGCCGCTCACGGCCTGGCTGATCGTCTCCCAGCCGGGCGTGATCGAGGTCGTGATCGTGACCGGCGCACCGGGCACGAGGGCGAGCAGGGCGAGCGAGGAGGCGGGCGTGGCGAGGACGACCGTGCCCGGGTCGATCGGCAGCCCGCCGCCGGCCGGGCGGACCTCGGTCACGACCCCGGTCCAGGTCCCGCTCGGCGTGAGCGGGAGCGCGAGGCCGGCGATCACGACCTCGGTGCCGGTCAGGACGGTGCTCAGGCGGGGACCGAAGCGGGCTGTGAACAGGCCCAGGCCGGTCCGCGGGTTCTGGTTCAGGTGGTCGATCGGGAACGTCGTCCCGTCGACGGTGGTGAGGGTCATCGTCTCCCGGACCAGCCCGATCCGGGGCAGGCGGTCGGGCCCGACGCCGAAGACGGGCCTGGCCGACGTGTCAGCGGTCATCAGCTCGCCGCCCTCGACGTGGATCCCGTTCGGGGCGTGGGCCATCAGGTTCGAGTAGCCGGACCAGACGTCGCCGTTGATGGCGGCCACGACCCGGTGACCCTCGCTGCTCCGTCGGGCGGCCATCGCGCTCGTCCGCTCGAGGCCCGAGGCGGTGCCGTTCGAGAGGGCGGCCTCGAACGAGATCTCCGGGCGGGACGGGTCGACGTTCACCACGTGGACGTTCTGGTTGCCCTTGGTGGTGGCCATCGTGCCCCAGTCGTGGGTCACGCCCGGCGCGACCGGGACCGCGGCGGTCGCGACGTACGGGGCGATGACGAGGGCTCGCGCGTCGCCCGGCGGGGTCGGCGAACCGGGCAGGATCGGGACGGCGAGGGCGGTGGCGAGCGCAAGGGCAACGAGCGCCCGCGGCGGCGTGAGCATGATCGAATCTCCTGGCGACGCCGTGGGTGTCGGCTCCCATCGTACCCCGGCCTGTCCAGCTTCGCCCGGCGCGCGCCGCCCAAACGGCCGCGTGGTGGCCTGCGACGGGCGCGCACCCGCCGCTCGTGGGCGGAACGGCCGCGCGATGACCGCGCCGATGTGGTGTAATGGCGCCTTCACGCGAGGACGCCGCCAGTGGGGGAGGCCGCGACGACCTCGCCGGTCGCCAGGGCGATCGTCGTCGACCGCCGCGGACGGCCAGGCCCCGAGGGCGCCCCAACGGCGTGTCGTCCCGCGCGCCGCAGCCGCCCGAACTGCGAGTGAACCGAGGTGGACCCGATGGGTATCAGCACCGCCCCCGGCACGATGACCGCGGACGAGATCGTCCGCCTGTCGCGCGAGTACACGTTGTTCCCCTGGTCCGCCCAGGGCGCCGTGGACCCGATCGCGATCGACCGGGCCGAAGGGGTCTACCTCTACACCCCCGACGGGAAGCGGATCCTCGACTTCAACAGCCAGCTGATGTCGGTGAACATCGGCCACGGCGACCGACGGGTGATCGAGGCGATCCATGCCCAGGCGCTGAAGCTCCAGTACGTCCAGCCGGGCTTCGTCACCGAGGTCCGGGCCCGGCTGGGCCAGAAGCTGGCCGAGCTTCTGCCCGGCGACATCGACCACGTCTTCTTCACCCTCGGCGGGGCGGAGGCGAACGAGAACGCGGTCAAGCTCGCTCGACAGTACACCGGCCGCCACAAGATCCTGGCCCGCTATCGCGGCTACCACGGGGCCACGGCCGGGGCGATGACCCTGACCGGTGACCCGCGCCGCTGGGCGAACGAGCCCGGGATCAGCGGCGTCGTCCGCTTCCCGGACACGCACCGCTGGGGCGAAAAGGAGCCGCGTCCGGTCGAGGAGAGCCTGCAGGGCCTGGCCGACGTGATCATGTACGAGGGGCCGAGCACGATCGCGGCGATCATCCTCGAGCCGGTCGTGGGCACGAACGGGATTCTCATCCCGCCCGACGGCTACCTCCAGGGCGTGCGCGAGCTGTGCGACCGCTACGGCATCCTCCTGATCGCCGACGAGGTGATGGCCGGCTTCGGACGGACCGGCCGCTGGTTCGCGGTCGACAACTGGAACGTCGTGCCCGACATCATCACCGTGGCCAAGGGCCTCACCTCGAGCTACCTCCCGCTCGGGGCGGTCGGGGTCCGGCCGCAGATCGCGGCCGCCTTCGAGAAGAAGGTGTTCTATGGCGGCCTGACCTACTACGCCCACCCGGTCTCGCTCGCCGCGGCGCTGGCCACGATCGACGTCTACATCGAGGACGGTCTGATCGAGAACGCCCGCCGGATGGGCGAGCAGATGCGCCGGCACCACGCCGCCCTGGCGGCCAAGCACCCCTCGGTCGGGGCGACGCGGAACATCGGCCTGTTCGGGATCATCGACCTCGTCCGGAGCCACGACCCGTGGACGCCGATGGCCGGCTACAACGAGACGAGCGACGAGATGAAGGCGGTCGCGCGCTCGCTGCGCGAGCAGGGCCTGTTCACGATGTTCCACTGGAACGCGATCCACACGAACCCGCCGCTGTGTATCACCGAGGAGCAGCTGGCCGAAGGGTTCGCGATGATCGACCGGGCCCTCGACATCGCCGACGAGGCGGTCGCGCCGGGGTCCTGACGGGAGGCGGGGAGCGCGACCGAGGGAAGGAGTCGATCGGTGAGCAACCGGGCCCTCGTCGCCACGGCCGGCCTCGCCCGCCCGGCCACGCTCGGGATGCGCCTGCGCGCGGCAGGTCGGACGCTCCTCTCGCGGCGTGTCCGGCTGGCGCTGTTCACGCTCGGGCTGGCCCTGCTCTTCTGGGAGGGCGGCAAGCTGCTCTTCGGGGTCCCCTGGCGGGCGGATGGGGCGCTGCTCTGGAACCCGCCCTTCCGAATCCCGTTCTTCAACGACATCAACCTGCCCCACGTGTGGACGGTCCTGGGCGGCTTCTTCCAGCCCTGGCAGCGGGGCAAGGAGCTGCTCCTGTGGGAGTATCTCGCCGGCGCCGCGCTCTTCACCTGGCGCGAGGCCGCGCTCGGGTTCCTGTTCGGGTCGGCGGTCGGGCTGGTGCTGGCGACCGTGTTCGTCCATTCGCGGCTGCTCGAGCGGGCCTTCGTGCCGTACGTCATCGCCAGCCAGACGATCCCGATCATCGCCCTCGCCCCGCTGATCATCTCGGCCTTCGGCCAGAGCATGGGTTCGGTCATCCTGATCGCTACCTACCTGGTCTTCTTCCCGGTGACGATCGCCATGATCCGGGGCCTGCGGTCGTTCGACCCGCGGGCGCTCGAGCTGATGCGCTCGTACGCCTCGCCTCGCCGGGCGATCTACTGGAAGCTCCGCCTGCCGGCCTCGCTACCCTATCTCTTCACCTCGCTGAAGATCGCGGCCACCGCCTCGATCGTCGGGGCGATCATCGGCGAGGCGCCCGGCGGCATCCAGAACGGGCTCGGGCGGGTGATCGTCACGTTCAGCAACTACTACGCCACGGGTCCCGAGAAGCTGTGGGACGCGGTCATCGCCAGCGCCATCCTCGGGCTCGTGTTCTACGGCCTGATCGCGCTCGTCGAGAACCGCACGCTCCGCGGCCGGGGGCCGACCGGATGAGCAGCTCGACGAGCGACCAGGTGATGAACGACCTGCCCCGCAGCGCCGGAAGGAGCCCCCAGCCGATGACCGACCACGCGCCCGTCGTCCGACTCGACGGGATCACGATGACCTTCGCCCGCGGCGGCCAGGCCCTGACGACCGCTCTCGAGGACATCGATCTCGAGATCCGCCGGGGCGAGTTCGTGTCGCTGATCGGTCCGTCCGGGTGCGGCAAGTCGACGTTGCTGCGGATCATCGGTGACCTGATCGCCCCGACCGCCGGCGAGGTGACGGTCAACGGCAAGCCCGCCACCCGGGCCCGCCTCGACCGCGACTACGGGATGGTCTTCCAGGCGCCGGTCCTGTTCGACTGGCGAACCGTCCAGGGCAACGTCGAGCTGCCGCTCGAGATCCTCGGTTTCGACCGGGCGAAGCGGGCCGCCCGGGCGCGCGAGATGCTCGAGCTCGTCGAGCTCGGCGACTTCGTCCGCCACCACCCCTACCAGCTCTCGGGCGGGATGCAGCAGCGGGTGGCGATCGCCCGGGCGCTCGCCTTCGAGCCCTCGATCCTGCTCATGGACGAGCCGTTCGGGGCGCTCGACGAGATGACTCGCGAGCGGATGAACCTCGAGGTGCTGCGGATCTGGGAACAGACGGGCACGACCGTCGTCTTCGTCACCCATTCGATCCCCGAAGCGGTCTTCCTCTCCTCGCGGGTCGTGGTCATGAGCCCCCGGCCCGGCCGGATCACGAACGTCATCGAGATCGACCTGCCGCGCCCCCGGAATGACGCGACGCGCGAGACGGAACGCTACTTCGAGCTGGTGACCGCCGTCCGCGAGGCGCTCCATCACCGCGGCGCGACCGGCGATCCGGCCGGATCGGCCGCCGGTCCGATGTCCCCGTCGACCGGGCGGCTGGCAGCCGAGGGTGCCGTGGGATGACGACCTCGGCGCGATCCGGGGGCGCCCGATGAGCACGGTCGTGGTCCGGGCCCGGCCGGGGGCCGGCGGTCACAACCAGGAAACCTGGTCGGTGCGCTGGGCCCGGCGGCTGCGCTTCTACCTGCCGGCGGTCGCCGTCTTCGTCGGGACGCTCGCCGTCTGGGAGGTGTTCGCGAACGCCCTGGCCGGCAAGGTCACGGTCCTGCCGGCCCCGTCCGTGATCGTCGAGACGCTCCGCAGTCACTGGGACGACGCGCGCTACCCGCTCGGCGCGGCGATGCAGGGCACGCTCACCGAGGCGCTCGGCGGGCTCGCCCTGGGCACGCTTGCCGGCGTCGTCGTCGCCCTCGTCTCGGCCCGCTTCCTGACCGCCCGCGACATCCTGCTGCCGGTCGCGGTCGCCGCCAGCGCGATCCCGATCATCGCCATGGCGCCCCTCTTCAACGCCTGGTTCGGGATCCTCAACCCGCTCTCGAAGATGATGATGGCGGCCGTGCTCGTCTTCTTCCCGGTCATGGCCAGCGTCACGCTCGGGCTCGTGTCGGTCGACCCGGCGGCTCTCGAGCTGACCCGCTCCTACGCCAGCAGCGAGTGGACGGTCGTGCGCAAGGTGCGCATCCCGAATGCGCTGCCGTACTTCTTCACCGCTCTCAAGCTGGCCACCACGCTCAGCCTGATCGGGGCGATCGTGGCCGAGTACTTCGGTGGCCAGCGCAATGTCCTCGGCCGGATCATCGTCGAGAGCGCCAGCTCGCTCGCGTTCGACGTGACGTGGGCCGCGATCATGCTCGGCGCCGCGTCCGGGATCGTCACCTACCTGGGCGTGGCGCTCCTCGAACGACTGGTCATCCCGTGGCACGCATCGCAGCGCAGCGAGCAGTAGCAGGCGGCGCTGCGTCCGGCGGCGCCGGCACGGCAGCAGAAAGGCGGTGACGCCGGAGGAGCAACGCGCTATCGTTCCGCGATCGGCGGTGATGTCCCATCGCCGATCCAGGGAGGCCCCCAATCCGGGGAAGATCGGAGGAGAGAGGATTCGATGAAGCTATCGCGACCCCTCGCGGCACTCGCGACGAGCATGCTCGTCTTCGCCGCCTGCAGCAGCGCGGCCAGCCCCTCGGCGGCCCCGCCCGAGAGCACGGCGCCCAGCGAGGCCCCCTCGACGGCCCCCTCGGAAGCGCCGGCCTCGACCGCGCCGGAGGCGGCGACGGTCCGGCTCCAGCTCCAGTGGGTCCCGCAGGCGCAGTTCGCCGGCTACTTCGCGGCCGAGAAGCAGGGCTACTACAAGGCCGAAAACCTGACCGTCCAGATCCTGCCCGGCGGCCCGGACATCGTTCCCCAGCAGGTCGGCTCGGCGCCCGACGGCCCCGAGTTCACGCTCTCCTGGGTCCCCAAGGTCCTCGAGGCCCGCGAGAAGGGTTCCGACCTCGTCAACATCGCCCAGATCTTCCAGCGCTCGGGCACGCTCTCGGTCACCTGGAAGAAGGACAACATCACCGATCCCTGCCAGCTCGCCGGCAAGAAGGTGGGCACGTGGGGCTTCGGCAACGAGTTCGAGGTGACCGCCGGCCTCCTGAACTGCGGGCTGACCCCGGGACTGGAGAACAAGGGCGACCCGGCGACGCAGTACCAGCAGGTCACCCAGGCCTTCGACATGGTCGCGTTCCTCAACCGCGAGATCGACGCGGCCGAGGCGATGATCTACAACGAATACGCCCAGGTCCTCGAGTCGACGAACCCCGAGACGGGCCAGCTCTACTCGCCCGATGACCTGAACGTGATCAACTGGAACGACTACCGGGTGGCGATGCTCCAGGACGCGATCTGGGCCCGCCAGTCGTGGCTCCAGCAGGGGAACAACAAGGACATCGCGGTGCGCTTCGTCCGCGCCTCGCTGAAGGGCTGGATGTACTGCCGGGACAACCCGGCCGATTGCGTCCAGTACACGACCGACGCGGGCAGCCAGCTCGGCGCCGGCCACCAGGCGTGGATGATGAACGAGATCAACGGCCTGATCTGGCCGTCCCCGCTCGGTGTCGGGGTCATGGACCCGATCCAGTGGAGTCAGACGGTCAAGATCGCCAAGCAGGCCGGGATCATCAAGTCCGATCCCTCGATCGAGGCCTACACGAACGACATCGTCAAGGCCGCCTACGAAGGGCTCGAGGGCGACACGAAGGGCGAGAGCTTCCAGAAGGCCACCATCCAGGTGACCCCCGGCGGCAACTGAGCCAGGTTCCGAGCGTCGGGCGCCGCGGGCGTCCCGGGCGTTCGGACCAGCGAACGTGAACGAAGGCCGGCCCTGCTCACCGGGGCCGGCCTCCGGCTTCTCTGATGGCCGCGGCCTGCCCGTAGGCTGCCGCGAGGACCGTTGTGTGGGCTGCCGCGGGGACCGTTGCCGGCGCTCCCGGGCGGGCCCGTGGGTCAGCCGCTGTTCCCGGTCCCGAACTGGCGGTCCCCGGCGTCACCCAGGCCGGGCATGATGTAGCCGCGCTCGTTGAGCTGGCGGTCGAGCGCGGCGCAGTAGATCTCGACGTCGGGGTGGGCGGACGTGACGGC
>CAYMBB010000024.1:1483-3817 GCA_964388515.1 uncultured Anaerolineaceae bacterium | reverse complement strand
GGGCGGACCCGGGCATCCGCGAGGGCCTCGTAGCCGAGCAGCCAGGACAGCTCGCGGACGACCTCGCGGAACTTCTTCGGCTCGGTCGTCACGCTGCGCAGGATCGCGAGCTTGTGGAGTACCGCCGGGTGGCGCGAGACGTGGAGGGCCGGCCAGGCGGAGGTGTCGGGGGGCTCGGGGAGTGGTCCGGTCGGCTGGCCGGGGGCCGAGGCGGGGGGCAGGGCAGACGGCTGGGCAGACGGCTGGGCGGGCGTCACGGGAGCCTCCGAGGATCGAGTTCCGGCGCATCCTAGCATCCCTCTGCCGCCCGCGGTGGGCTGCCGCGCGCGGGGCGTGCGGGCGCGGTATTCTCGGCGTCCAGCCAGCACGCAGGAGGTTCGTGTCCGTGCCCGATGCCGCAGCCGTGACGCGCCGGCCCGCCGCGACGGTGGCCGCCCGCCGCCGGCCCGGACCGCCGCCGGTCCTCGTTCGCCAGGTCCGCAACGGGATCGTCGAGAGCGAGCACCGCGGCCACATCGTCGAGGTCGACGTCGAGGGCCGGATGATACGCCTCGTCGGGGACCCGGACCGACTCGTCACCCTGCGCTCGACAGTCAAGCCGTTCGGGACGGTTGCGCTCATCGAGGCCGGCGGGCTCGAGGCCTGGGACATCGCGCCGGCCGAGCTCGCGATCATGGCCAGCTCCCATTCGGGCGAGGACCTCCACGTCCGCACGATCCAGGCGATCTACCGGCGGGCGGGCGTCAGCCAGTCCGCGCTCGCCTGCGGCACCGAGGGGATGCCCCTCGACCCGCTGACCGCGGCCCGGCTCGCCCGCGACGGCGAGCGACCGAGCGCGATCCGCCACATGTGCTCGGGCCAGCATTCGGTGTTCCTGCTCCTGTGCAAGCTGAACGGCTGGTCGCCCGAGACGTACTGGCAGGAGGACCATCCGGCCCAGGTGGCCTATCGATCCGCCGTGGCGAGGGCCTTCGGGGTGGACCCCGATCGGCTCGTGACCGCCACCGACGGATGCGGGATTCCGACCTATGCCTTTCCCCTGCGCGAGGTGGCCAGGGCGTACGCGCTCCTGGCCGACCCGTCGGCCGTCTCGCCGCGCGATCCGCGGAGCGCCCTGGCGCCCGCCCTGGCGAAGATCCGGGACGCGATGATCGCCCACCCAGAGATGGTGGCCGGCAACCGGGAGCGTCTCGACACCTCGCTCATGAAGGCGCTGCCCGGGCGGATCGTCAGCAAGTCCGGCATGGAGGCGCTGCGAGGTCTGGCGATCCTGCCGGGTGCCCGATCGGGCGGTGGAGGCAGGTCCTCGGGGATGGCGATCAAGATCGAGGACGGGGACGGCTACGAGCGCGCGGGCTGGGCGGCCACGATCGAGGCGCTCGTCCAGGCCGGCGTCCTCGAGGGCCAGCCGCTGCGCGCCCTCGGTCGCTATCACCGACCTCCATCGTTCGACTCGCACGGGCGCCTGGCGGCCGAATCGATCGCCGACTTCGATCTCGCGCCGGTCGGCGAGCTGATCGGCTGACGCGGGCGCCGATGCGGGTGCGGGCGCCGGTGACGGGCGCGATCCGATGAGCTTCTCCGGTGACCCCTACCGGATGCTCGGGCTGACGCCGGGAGCGACGCTCGATGAGGTGAAGCGCGCCTACCGGCGCCTGGCCAAGCTGTACCACCCGGACTCGGCCGGCGCCGCCGCGACAGCCCGGTTCATCGCCGTCCAGGGTGCGTACGAGATGCTGATGACGAGCGCGAGGCGAGCCTCGGCCGGGATGGCGGGCGGGGCAACGGCACGGCCTGGGGCTGGTTCGAGGTCCCGCCCTGCGCCGGGCAGTCGACCGGGAGCGGGTGGCCGACCGGGAGAGAGCGAGCGGGGTGGCTCGAGCGCCCCCGGCTCGAGCGGCGGGCCAGGCCCGGGCGGTCCAGGTTCGGGTGGCGGGACCCGAGCGGGCGGACCGGGCGCGACGAGAAGGCCCGGAGCTGGTCCATCGGCTTCCTCCGCCAATGGCGAGGCGCCACGGCGCGAGCGGACCCGACGCGGCGAGCGGTCCGTGCCGAGGGCCCGGCCCGGCTCCACCTCGTACGACGGGGCAGACCCGGAAGCACCCGAGCCGCCGTGGCATGGTGCGACCTGGTATGGGGAGTCGTCCGGCACGTACTGGCGGGTCAACCCGAGAGAGTACGCCGATCCCCGCAAGCACGGCCCGGAGTACCAGGCCCGTGCCCGGCGCGGCGCGGCTGACATCCTCACCGACGCGCCCGCCGCCCCGGCCAGTGACGCTGGCCGCGCGACGAGCCCCACCGCCGGCGGGCCGGTCAGCGCGACCCAGGCTGGTC
>CAYMBB010000024.1:0-1383 GCA_964388515.1 uncultured Anaerolineaceae bacterium | reverse complement strand
GGCCGCGCGACGAGCCCCACCGCCGGCGGGCCGGTCAGCGCGACCCAGGCTGGTCCTGCCGGCCCGGGGTCCGCCGGTCGCGACCCTGGCTCTGGCGGTGGTCACCCGGCCGACCCGGGGTCCGCCGGTCGCGACCCTGGCTCCGGCGCCAGTCACCCGGCCGACCCGGATCGGCATCGAATCCACGGGTGGCGGTCGTGGCTCCGACTCCCGTTCCGCCGTCGCGTACGATGAGCGCGATGACCAGGCGCCATGTCACGAGCGACCTCTCGAGCGCGGCACAGGAGTACCTCCTTGCCCTGCGCGTCATGGCCGGCGACGGCTCCCACGTCACGGCCGCGCAGGTTGGTCGCCGTCTGGGCGTCACGACCCAGGCGGCGAGCGAGATGTTCCGGCGCCTAACTGCGGACGGGCTCGTTTGCCAGGCCGACGGCCGGGATCTGGCGCTCACCGAGGCCGGGCGGGCGGCAGCCGACGCGATCTTCCGGCGCCACGCCCTCGTCGAGTGGTTGCTGACCGCGGTCATCGGCTTGCCGTGGGCCGAGTCGGACGAGGAGGCGATGCGCCTCCAGGGCGTCATCTCGCCCCGCGTCGAGGCCCGGCTCGACGAACTGCTGGGGCACCCGGAGACGTGCCCGCACGGCAATCCGATCGATGCCGCCATCGCCCGACGCCGCCCGGCCGGGATCCCGCTCTCGGCGGTCGAGGCGGGCCAGCGGGCGACGGTCTACCGGATCACCGAGGATGCGGAGGAGGATCCCGGGCTGCTCTCCTACCTGGAGGCGCGGGCCCTGACTCCCGGCGCCCGGATCACGGTCCTCGCAAACTCCGAGTCGCTGGACTCGCTGACGCTCGAGGGGCCGCGCGGTCGGGCGACTCTTGGGCTCCGGCCGGCGTCGCTCATTCGCGTCCTGCCCGGCGAGGCGGACCCGGCCCTCTTCCACCGCGTCCCCGACCGGGCGGCCCGCCCCGGCTGAACGCCACGCCCCCGGGCGGAGCGGCGCCGGCTCCCGGGCGACTGGGCCGCCGGCCCCTACAATCGACCCATGACAGACATCCGCGTCCGGATCGCTCCAAGCCCCACCGGCCCGCTCCACATCGGGACGGCCCGGACGGCCCTGTTCAACTACCTCTTCGCTCGCCACACCGGCGGGACGTTCGTCCTCCGGCTCGAGGACACCGACGTCGCGCGCTCCTCGATCGCCTACGAGAAGGACATCCTCGACGGGCTCCACTGGCTCGGGCTGAGCTGGGACGAGGGGCCGGACGTGGCCGGCGGGCCGGACCGCGGACCGTTCGCGCCCTACCGCCAGATGCAGCGCCTCCCAAGCTACGCCGAGGCCGCGGCCCGGCTCCTGGCCGAGAACAAGGCCTACCCCTGCT
>CAYMBB010000023.1:15101-16889 GCA_964388515.1 uncultured Anaerolineaceae bacterium | reverse complement strand
GGTAGGTCCGCCCCGCTGACGAGCGCTCCCCGCCGTCCGTGGCCCGCCTCGAAGGGCACGGTAGGGGGGGCCCCTGGCCGCCGCGCGCCGCCGGGTTCCACGGAACTATCGCGACGGTCACCCGCGAGTTCTGCGCGGACGTCCGGAGCGCGACCGGGATCGAGGTTGTCTGCCTCTCGGGCGGGGTCTTCCAGAACGCCTGGCTGGCGACGGCACTCGTCCGCCAGCTCGGGCGCGACGGGTTCGAGGTGCACGTGAACGAACGCGTCCCCGCCAACGACGGCGGGATCAGTTACGGACAGGCGGCGATCGCGGCCGCCCGGATGGCCGGCGCCGGTGAGCCGCTCCGGCGCGGCGACTGAGGAGGAAGCGAGATGTGCCTCGGGATCCCGGGTCGGGTGATCGAGATCCGCGACGAGGCGGGGCTGCGGATGGGCCGGGTGGACTTCGGCGGCGTGCGCAAGGAAGCCTGCCTAAGCTACGTGCCCGAGGTCGAGCTCGGCGACTACGTGATCGTCCATGTCGGCTTCGCGATCAGTCGGGTCGACGAGGAGGAAGCCCTCCGCACGCTCGAGCTGCTCGGCCAGATGGGCGACCTCGTCCAGCAGGAACTCGCGACGATGGGACCGGGGATGGTTGCCCCGGCCGTCGTCGACGACCCCGGTCCCAGGCCGGTTGCGCAGGCCGCCGATGGCGGAGGACCCGGTGGCGGAGGACCCGGTGGCGGAGGGCCGCGCCGGTGAAGTACCTCGACGAGTATCGCGACCCGGTCCTGGCGAAGAAGCTCCTGGCCGAGATCCACCGGATCACGACCCGGCCGTGGACCCTGATGGAGGTCTGCGGCGGCCAGACGCACACGATCGTCAAGCAGGGGATCGACGAGCTCCTGCCGGCGGGCGTGCGGATGATCCACGGTCCGGGCTGCCCGGTCTGCGTCACCCCGCTCGAGCAGGTCGACAAGGCGCTCGCGATCGCCGCCCGACCGGACGTCATCTTCACCAGCTACGGCGACATGCTCCGGGTGCCGGGCTCCACGACCGACCTCCTCTCGCTCAAGGCGCGCGGTGCCGACGTCCGGATCGTCTACTCGCCGCTGGACGCGGTCCGGATCGCGGCCGCCAACCCGGACCGCCAGGTCGTCTTCTTCGCCGTCGGTTTCGAGACGACCGCACCGGCCAACGCGATGGCCGTCTGGCAGGCGGCCCGGCTCGGGCTCGACAACTTCTCGGTCCTCGTCTCGCACGTCCTCGTCCCGCCGGCGATGATCGCCCTGCTCGAGTCGCCCTCGAACCAGGTCCAGGCGTTCCTGGCCGCCGGCCACGTCTGCGCGGTCATGGGCTGGACCGAGTACGAGCCGATCGCTGCGCGCTACCGTGTCCCGATCGTCGTCACCGGCTTCGAACCGCTCGACCTGCTCGAGGGAATCCTGATGGCGATCCGCCAGCTCGAGGCCGGGCAGGCCGAGGTCGAGAACCAGTACGTCCGCGCCGTGCGGCGCGAGGGGAACCGGCTCGCCCAGGAGACGGTCTTCCGGGTCTTCGAGATCGGGGAACGGACCTGGCGGGGGATCGGGGAGATCCCGTCGTCGGGCTATCATCTGAAGCCTGCCTTCGCCCGCTTCGACGCCGAGACGAAGTTCGCGGTCGAGGGGATCCGCACCCGGGAGCACCCGGCCTGCATCGCCGGGGCGATCCTGACCGGCGAGAAGACCCCGCTCGACTGCACCGCCTACGGCGTCCTGTGCAGCCCGCAGCAGCCGCTCGGCGCGCCGATGGTCTCGGCCGAGGG
>CAYMBB010000023.1:0-15001 GCA_964388515.1 uncultured Anaerolineaceae bacterium | reverse complement strand
GCGTCCTGTGCAGCCCGCAGCAGCCGCTCGGCGCGCCGATGGTCTCGGCCGAGGGCACGTGCGCGGCGTTCTTCTCCGCCGGGCGGGGAATCGGGGCACCGGCCCGGCCGCTCGAGATCGTCGCCCCGCCGGCGACCGGGACGGAGGTGCAGCGATGACCGAGCGCCGCCGGTCACCCGATGCGGGCACCGCAGGCGCGAGCGATCCGCTGCCCGCCACGTCGGCCCCCGATCCACCAGTCCTCGAGTGCCCCGCCCCGATCCCCGAGGTGGCCCGGGTCCTGCTCGGGCACGGCTCCGGCGGACAGCTCTCGGCGGCATTGTTGCGCGACCTGATCGGCCCGGCGCTCGCCGGTGCGAGCCCCGGCGGCCCGCTCAACGACGCGGCGGTGGTCGAGGTCGCCGGGCAACGGCTCGCCTTCACGACCGACTCGTTCGTCGTCTCGCCACTCGTCTTCCCGGGCGGCGACATCGGCGAGCTGGCGGTGAACGGAACGATCAACGACCTGGCGATGATGGGCGCCCGGCCGATCGCCCTCTCCCTCTCCTACGTCATCGAGGAAGGGCTGCCGCTCGAGGACCTGCGCCGGATCACCGAGTCGGCAGCCGGGGCCGCGCTCCGGGCCGGGACGCAGATCGTGACCGGCGACACGAAGGTCGTCGGGCGGGGGGCCGCGGACGGGCTGTTCGTGAACACGGCCGGGATCGGGCTCGTGCCGCCCGGTGTCGCGCCGGCCGCCGACCGTGCCTGTCCAGGCGACGTGGTCATCCTCTCGGGCCCGATCGGCCTCCACGGCGTGGCGGTCATGAGCGTGCGCGAGGGTCTCGAGTTCGAGGTCGAGATCGCCTCGGACACGCAGCCGCTCGACCGACTCGTGGCCGCGATCGTCTCGGTCACCCCCGACGTCCACGTCCTGCGCGATCCGACCCGGGGCGGCCTCGCCTCGGCGCTCAACGAGATCGCGGCCGCGTCCGGCGTGGGTTTGACCCTTGACGAGCCGGCGATCCCGGTCCCGGCCCCGGTCCGGGCGGCGTGCGAGATGCTCGGCCTCGACCCGCTTCACGTGGCGAACGAGGGCAAGTGCGTGGCGATCGTGCCCGCACCGGCGGCCGATGCGGTCCTCTGCGCGATCCAGGCGCTCCCCGAGGGCGCTCAGGCGGCGATCATCGGCCGGGTCGTCGAGGACCACCCCGGGCTGGTCACGATCCGGACGATCGTCGGCTCGGAGCGGATCGTCGACATGCTCGTCGGCGAGCAGCTGCCGCGGATCTGCTGAGCGTGGGAGCGAGGATGCGGGTCGACCTGGCCGGTCAGCCGGTCGCGGCCGGAGCAGCCGCGGTCGCCTCGATCCGCGACGTCATCCTCGGCGGTCAGGATGGGCTGGTCAACGTCCTCGGGCTCGTCCTCGGCCTGGCCGTCGCGACCGGCGAGAGCCGGGTGATCGTGACCGCGGCACTCGCCTCGATGTTCGCGGAGTCGATCGCCATGGCCGGGGTGGCCTACACGTCCCGCGGCGCGGAGCGCGACTTCGCGACCGGGATGCGGGCCCGCCTCTCGGCCGAGCTCGCCGAGGCGTCCACCCGGCGGCTGGCTGACTTGCGGGCGAGCCTCGCGGCCGAGGGCCGGAGCCCGGACGAGATCGAGGTGGTCCTTGCCGCCGCCCGCGGCGAGTCGCGGGCCTGGCAGGCCGGGTTCGAGCGCCTCGACCGGGCGATGGCCCCCGTTCGCGAGGCTCATCCGGGGCGGGCGGCCCTCGTCGTCGGGCTCTCGACGATCATGGGCTCCGCCGTCCCGCTCGTGCCGTTCCTGCTCCTGCCCGTGACGCTCGCGCCGGCTGCGGCGGTTGTGGCGGCGGCCGTGGTCCTGTTCGTGGCCGGCGTAGAGCGGGCCCGCCTGACCGGCGCTCCGGCCCTCCGGGCCGGCCTCGAGATGGTCGGGATCGGCCTCCTTTCGGCCCTCGCGGGTTACCTGATCGGGCGAGCTCTGCGCAGTCCGGCCGCCTGAGGACCGGGCTCGCGCGGCCTGGCGGTCTGGAGACCGGGCCCGCCGACCGGGGCCCGCGCAGTCCGGCGGCCCGGAGACCGGGCCTGCCGTCCGGGACATCCGGCCCTACCCGGGAGCCTCGGGTCCGTGGAGAATCGCAGCGGTTCGAGGAAGACAATGATGCGCACCGGGTCGCCCCCACTGACCGGTTCCCGTCCGCTCCCGTCGCCCCGGACGACGAGCCAGGTTTCGCTCGAGGCGGCGCTCGACCAGCGCCGCTCCATCCGCTCGTTCCTGCCGGACCCCCTGACCGAGGAGGAGATCGGGCAGCTCCTGTGGGCGGCCCAGGGCGTGACCGACCCGCTCGGCCACCGGACCGCGCCCTCGGCCGGCGCGCTCTACCCGCTCGAGCTGTACGCTCTCACTCCCACCGCGGTGCTGCACTACGAACCGGCCGTCCACGCGGTCACCGTCCGCTTCCAGGGGGATCACCGACCGGAGCTCCAGGCCGCAGCCTGGGGCCAGGATCCCGTCGGTGAGGCGCCGGTCACGCTCGTCATCGCGGCCGTCGTCGAGCGCACGGCCGCCAAGTACGGCGAGCGGTCGACCCGCTACGTCCAGTTCGAGGCCGGTCACGCCGCCCAGAACATCCTGCTCCAGGCGGTGGCGCTTGGCCTTGGCGCGGTCCCGATCGGCGCCTTCCGGGATGGCCAGGTCGCGGCCCTGCTCGAGCTGCCCGGTGCCGAACGGCCCGTCTACCTCGTGCCGGTCGGTCACCCGCGGTGAGCGGTTCCGGCCCGGACGGCACGGTCCGCTCGGGACCTCCGGCCCTCCGCCCCGGGCCGGTGTGCACTGATGCGCACGTGCGCATGCATGACATCCTGCCAGCCATGGACCCGATCAACGTTCTCCAGGCGGAGATCCTCAGGACGCTCGCCAGCCCTCGCCGGCTCGAGATCGTCCACCGCCTGGCCAGCGGTCCGTGCGAGGTCGGACGACTGGCCGAGGAACTCGGGATGAGCCAGCCGAACGTCTCCCAGCACCTGGCGATCATGCGCGCGGCCGGGATCGTGGAGGCCAGGCGCGAAGGCCGCGAGGTCCACTACCGCCTCGCAGACCCGGACGTGATCGTCGCCTGCTCGATCATGCGCACCGTGCTCCAGCGCCGCCTGGCCCGGCTGGCCGAGCTCTCGGGCGGGGAGGCGAACGAGATCGACCACCCTGCCACACCGTCCGCCCCCGCCGCACCAGTGAGGTAGCACCTGATGGACGAACCCCTGAACCTGGTCCTCTTCTCCGGCACGGACGACAAGCTCCAGGCCGCGGCGGTGATGACCGCCGGAGCGGCCGCCCTTGGTCGCCCGGTCAACATTTTCCTCCAGTACTGGGCGCTCGACGCCTTCCGGGCCGACCGGATCACGAAGGACCACGGGCTCTCGCCGGAGGCCGGCGAGGCCGGCCGGAAGGCGGTCGAGGCGCTTGCCAGGGCGGGCCAGGCGAGCTGGGCCGAGACCTTCCGCCAGGCGAAGGAGCTCGGCTCGGTCGACATCCAGGCCTGCTCGCTCTCGATGGACCTGCTCGGGCTCGAGCAGTCGGACCTCGATCCGGTGGTCGACGGGGTGGAGGGCGTGACCGCCTTCTTCCTGAACGCCGGCGAGGGGAACATCGTCTTCATCTGAGTCACGCCGGCGCCGTCGGCCTGTCAGCCGGGCGGGCGCAGTCGGCGCCGCCGAAAGGAAGGGACCGTACCGATGTCAACCGAGATCGCCCAGCGGGTCGACGCCCGGGGGCTGTCGTGCCCGATGCCGATCGTGAAGACCGCCCAGGCGATGAAGACGGTCGCCCCGGGCGCCCTCCTGGAGGTCCTGGCCACCGACCCGGGGTCGGTCAAGGACTTCACCGCCTGGGCGAAGACCACCGGCAACGAGCTCGTCGAGTCGTCGGTCGAGGGCGGGGTCTACCGCTTCGTCCTCCGCCACAAGTGAGGCACCACGATGACACTGACCGCTGAACCAGTCGTCGCCGAGGCCCGGGTCCCCGCGCCCGAGCCGGCCGGGCAGCCCATCCCCGAGGGCGAGGTGAAGCCGCGCGACCTCCTGATCATCGACTACAGCGGCGAGCTGGAGAAGGTCTGGGCGATGACGATCCTCGCCTCGACCGCCGCCGCGATGGGCGTCAAGACCCGCGTCTTCGTCACCTTCTGGGGGCTCCAGGCGTTCGTCAAGGACGAGAAGCGGATCACCGGGCGCAACTGGATGCAGAAGATGCTCAGCTTCATGCAGCGGCCGGGGATCAGCCACCGCAAGCTCTCGAAGATGAACTTCCTGGGCATGGGGCCGTGGATGATGCGCCGGCTCGCCCGCCAGTACAACGTCGCCAGCCCGAAGGAACTGCTCGAGATGGCCCGCGACATGGGCGTCGAGTTCATCCCCTGCCAGATGACGATGGACATGTTCGGGCTCACTCGCGACGACCTGATCGAGGGGATGGGTGAGCCGGTCGGCGCCGCGACCGTGATCGGCCTCCTGAGCGAGGGCTCGGCGCCGCTCTTCATCTGATCCGGCCTGGGTCCAATCCCGGACCGGCTCCTCCTCCCCGGCCGGGTCGGGTCCCCCGATCCGACCCGGCCGCCTGCCCAAAGGAAGGCAACCACGATGACCGAGACCACCCCCGCCCCGCGCCTGATCGACGCGCGCGGCAGCTTCTGCCCCGGCCCGCTGATGGAGATGATCCGGGCGATCCGCGAGGCCCAGGTGGGCGACGTGCTGACCGTCCGCTCGTCGGACAAGGGCTCGAAGATCGACATCCCGAAGTGGGTCGAGAAGGCCGGTCACCGGCTGATCTCGGTCGAGTCGTTCGAGGGCTACGACGAGATCACGATCGAGAAGACCCACTAGGCGAGCGGAGCGACACGATGCAGCGGATCCTGATCCTGGGTGGCGGTGTCGGGGGGACCCTGGCCGCGAACCTGATCGCGCGCAAGCTCAAGAAGCCGATCGAGCGCGGTGAGGCCGAGGTGACGGTCGTCGACCTGACCGGCACCCACACCTACCAGCCGGGGTTCATGTACATCGCCATGGGGGGCGAGCGGGCCGACAAGCTCCAGCGTCCCGAGCGCTCGCTCCTCGACTCGAACGTGCGCCTCGTCGTCGGCGAGGTCGGGCGGGTCGACGAGGCGACCAGGACGGTCGAGCTCAAGGACGGCCAGCGTCTCCTGTACGACCAGCTCCTCCTGGCGACCGGGTCGCGGATCGTGCCCGAGGCGATTCCGCACTTCGTCGAGGAAGCCCACCACTTCTATACCGCCGAGGCGGCGCTCCGACTGCGCAAGGCGCTCGACGAGTTCAGGGGCGGCCGGATCGTGGTCGGGATCGCGGGGATGCCCTACAAGTGCCCGCCGGCCCCGCTCGAGGTGACATTTCTCGTCGAGGCCGAGCTCCGCGAGCGCGGCCTGCGCGACAAGAGCGAGATCCATTTCTGCTCGCCGATCGGTCGGGCGTTCACGATCGAGAGCGTGAGCGAGATGGCCACCCCGATCCTGGAGCAGAAGGGGATCGAGCTGCACACGTTCTTCAACGTCGACGCGATCGACCCGCAGCGCAAGGTCGTCCAGAGCCTCGAGGGCGAGGAGCTGCCCTACGACCTGCTGATCCTCGTGCCGCCCCACAAGGGCGCCCAGTTCCTGATGGACAGCGGACTTGCACCGGCCCCGGGCGGCTGGCTGCCGACCGACCGGGCCACGCTCCAGGTTGGCGGCCGGCCGAACGTCTACGCCCTCGGCGACGCGACCGACCTGCCCCTCTCGAAGGCGGGCTCGACGGCCCACTTCGAGGCGCCGATCGTCGCCGAGCGGGTCGCCGCGGCGGTCCTCGGCCGCGAGCCGAAGACGAAGGAGGCGAATTACACCGGCAAGGTGATGTGCTTCTTCGAGATCGGCGACGGCAAGGGGACGCTCCTCCAGTTCGACTACGACCACCCGCCCAAGCCGCCCAAGCCGAACCGGGTCTGGCACCTGGGCAAGATCGTGTTCAACAAGACGTACTGGCACACCGTGCCACGGGGCCGGGTTTGAGGAGGCTCCGGGAGGGCGCCAGTCGCCGGGAGGGACATTCCGGGGGCCCGGGACCCTTCCACCGGGCACCAGTTCCGATGGCCGGGCGCTTCGGCGCCCGGCCATCGCGCGTTGTCACCGCCGCCGCGGCAATCGTCGAGTGCGGCCTTCCTGTCTCGATCCCGCCCAGCCTTGATCGTGCCTCCCGAGCCGATCGCTACAATCAGCCCGTGAGCCACTCGTTCCCTTCGGCTGCGCCCCCCGCGGTCGGGCGCGTCTTCCGTCGCTCGCTCGACCCGCAGCCTCCCGTCGCCGTCCGGGCCGAGGGGAGCACGATCTGGGACACCGAGGGGCGGGCCTATCTCGACGCGGCCGGTGGGGCGATCGTGGTCAACGTCGGGCACGGCCGCCAGAGCGTCGCCCGGGTGATGGTCGAGCAGGCGAGCCGAATTGCCTATGCCCACGGCAGCGCGTTCACGACCGAGTCGCTCGAGGCATATGCGGCGGCGGTCGGCGCCCACCTGCCGCTCGACGGCGCGGCGATCTACCCGGTCTCGGGCGGTTCCGAGGCGATCGAGACGGCGCTCAAGCTCGCCCGTGCCTACCACCTCGCCCGCGGCGAGTCGGGACGCTGGATCGTCTTCTCGCGCTGGGGTAGCTACCACGGCAACACGCTCGGCGCGCTCGACCTCTCCGGGCGCAAGCCGCTGCGGCGCCCGTACGAAGGCTGGCTCGGGCGGTTCCGGCATCTCTCGGCGCCGTATCCGTACCGCGCCGACGAGCCGAGCGCCCATGCCCTCGGCGACCCGCTCCTGCTCGCCTCCGAGCTCGAGCATGCGATCGAGGCCGCCGAGCCTCGGACGGTCGCCGCGTTCGTCGCCGAGCCGATCGTGGGGGCAACGCTCGGGGCCGCCGTGCCTCCGGACGGCTACTGGGAGGCGATCGCGGATATCTGCCGCCGCCACGGGATCCTGCTGATCGCCGACGAGGTGATGACCGGCTTCGGGCGGACCGGGCGCTGGTTCGCAATCGACCACTGGGGCATCCGGCCGGACATCCTCGTCGCCGCCAAGGGCGCCACGTCCGGCTACTGGCCGTTCGGCTTCGTGGCCGCCAGCGACGAGGTGTACCGGACCGTGCGGAGCGGCGGCCCGTTCGTCCACGGCTTCACCTACTCGCATTCGCCGGTCGGGGCGGCCGTGGCCGGGGAGGTGCTCCGGATCCTCGAGGCGGAGGATCTCGTGAGCGCAAGCGCGACGAAGGGCGAACGGTTGCGGGCCCTGCTCGAGGCGCGGCTCGGCGATCACCCGAACGTCGGCGAGATCCGTGGCCGGGGCCTGCTGGTCGGGCTCGAGCTCGTCGCCAACCGGGCCTCGCGCCGCCCCTTCCCGCGGCCGGTCCGGCTCGTCGAATCGGTCGTCCGCGGCGCGCGCTCGCGTGGCCTGCTCGTCTACTCGGGCACCGGAAACGCGGACGGGGTCGATGGCGACCTCGTCCTCCTCGGTCCGCCGTTCGTGGTCACCGACGAGGAGCTCACGGCGATCGTCGACCGCCTGGCGGAGGCGATCGAGGAGGCCGTGGTGGCCGCCAGCCGGGACCCGCTCGCCGGCGGCTGAGCCTGCGCCGTCCCGTTCAGGGTCGGGCCGCCCCGCCTCCGGCCTCCCCGGCGTCGGCGCCCGAGCCCGGGTGGAGTCCCCTCAGCGTCGAAGCAGGATGACCAGGCCCAGGGCGAGCAGGATCGCCGCCCAGACCAGCCCGCCGACCTCCGGGTAGCCGGCCACCGCGGCGCCGCCGAAGATCGCCATGATCACCCCGAGGAAGCCCTGCCAGCCGAACCCGCGCCGGTCCCGGAACCGCGCTGTCGCCACGGCCAGGAGGCCGAGGCCGAGCAGGAGCGTGCTGTAGCCTGCGCGGTCGGGCAGGATGCCGAGGCCGATCAGCAGCCCGGGCAGCGAGAGCGACCCCAGCAGGATGCCCGGGTAGAGGCCCCAGCCGCCGCGGAACCAGGAGGCGAGGAACGCCGCCGCGAGCGCCACCCCGAGCGCGGCAACGAGAAGGTCGGCTGTGCCGGGCGCCAGCTGGTCGAGCAGGAGCAGGGCTCCGAGGGCGACCAGGAAGACCCCGAGCAGCGGGACGTTCGGGCGGCGGTGCTCATACGACCATTCGCCGGACTCGTAGACCCGGATCACCCTGACCGTCGGTCGATCGTTGCTCATCGCTCGTCAGCCTAGCGTGCCGGACTCGCGAGCGGGGCGCCCTGGCCCGCCCCGTCGGGATCGCTCCCGTCGCCGTCCTCGACATGGTCGAAGCCCAGCCGATCGGCGAGCCGTCGGAGCGGGCCTGGCGCCCACCAGTTCCAGTCGCCAACGAGGCGCATCGTTGCCGGCACGAGAAGGACCCGGATCACCGTCGCGTCGAGGAAGACGGCGATCGCCATCCCCACCCCGATCGCCTTGATCGTGATCGTGTCGGCGAGGCCGAATGCGGCGAACACGGAGACCATGATCAGGGCCGCCCCGGTGATCACCCCGGCGGTCTTCGCCAGGCCTTCGGCGACCGACGTGGCGTTGTCGCCCGTCCGCCGGTAGGCCTCCTGGATCCGCGACAGGAGCAGGACCTCGTAGTCCATCGACAGTCCGAAGATGACGCTGAACATGATGACCGGGTTGCCGGCGATCGTGTAGCCGGGCGAGGTGAAGCCGAGCAGGTCGCTCAGGTGGCCCTCCTGGAAGATCCAGACCAGGGCGCCGAAGCTGGCGCTGATCGAGAGGAGGGTCATGACCACGGCCTTGACCGGGATGGCGATCGAGCCGAACAGGAGGAAGAGGACGAGGGCGCTCGCGGCCAGGGTGAGCCCGATCGCGACCGGCATCCGCTCCGCCTGTGACTGGAGGAAGTCGTAACCGCCGGCCGCGATGCCACCCACCTCGGTCGTGATCCCGGCCTCGGCGGGTAGCGCCCGGATCGCCGGGACGAGGCTCGTCGCCTCCGGCCGGGCGGGGTCGAGGAAGGTGATGGCATCGAAGCGGACCGTATCGCCCCGCACGTAGGCGCGCTGGAGGGCGTCGATGGCGGCCGCGACCGCCGGTGGGCGCTGGGCGGCCGGCAGGGCGTAGAGCTGTGCGACCTGGTCAGGGGTCAGCGCCCGGCCGGTCGTCGGGTCGGTCAGGCCATAGGCCCCCTCGACGTGATCGATCCCGGGTGTCGCCGCCAGCGCCTGCGCATAGCGGGCGAGGGCGCGCGCGTTCGCCGGGCTGGTCGGGTCGCCCTTCGTCGTCGCGAGTACGACGATCGGACTCGTCTCGCCACGGGGGAACTCGGTCTGGATCGCCACGTAGGCGTCGCGGCTCTCGAGGCCGGGCGGGTAGACCGAGGCGTCCGGGACACCCTGGACGAGCCGGAAGAACGGCGAGCCGAGGACGAACAGGAGGGCGAGGACAGGGACGAGGACGGCGATCGGCCGACGCATGACCATGTTCGCGACCCAGGCCCACCGGACGAGGCTGCCGCTCCCGAGCGGGCGGAGCCCGAGCCGGGCGAGGAGCCCGCCCAGGCTGAGCGCATCGACCCGGGGCCCGAGCATGCCCAGGACGGCGGGCAGGAACGTCAGGGCGAAGAAGAGAGTGCTCAGGACGACGAGCGCCCCGGCGATCCCGATCGAGCTGATCGCGCTCGCCCGGAAGAGGAGGAGCCCTGACAGGCCGACCATGACCGCCAGGCCCGAGAACGTGACGGCCTTGCCGCTCGTGGCGACCGCCTTCTCGACCGCCTGGGCGACCGTCCGGCCCCGGCTGAGCTCCTCGCGGAAGCGGCTCACGACGAAGAGCGAGTAGTCGATCGAGAGCGCCAGGCCGAGCATCGTCGCGATGTTGAGGACGTAGATGCTCATCTGGACCTCCTGGCTGACCAGGAAGATGAGCCCGAGGGTCGAGGGAATCGCGAGCGCCGCCACGAGGAGCGGGATCGCGGCCGCCGCCAGCGACGCGAAGACGAGGATGAGGACGAGGGCGACGACCGGCAGCGAGGCCGTCTCGGCACGCTGGAGGTCCCGCTCCGACTGGGCCGCCGAGTCCTTCGTCAGCGGGCCGTAGCCCGTGAGCTGGACGGAGTAGCCGGCTGGCGGCCGGATCTCGGCCCGGATCGGCTCGACGAGGTCGACCGACTGCTCGTCGGTTGCCTCCAGCTCGACCACGACATAGGCGCGGTCGCCCCGGGTGCTGATGAATCGCCGGTCGCCGGTCTCTGCATATCCGACGATCCCGGTCACGCGGGGGTCCGAGCGCAACGGCGCGAGAGACGCGGCGATGGCCGCCTGGAATCCCGGCGCGGTCGCGTCGGCGGTGGCGGTCGACGAGAACAGGACGATGATGCTGCTCCGACCCGCCCCGAAGTCCGCCGCGAGACGGTCCGAGACGCGCGCCGACTCCGACGCGCTGTCCAGCCAGCCGCCCGAGCTCAGGCGACTTGAGGCCTGGACCGCGAAGAGCGACAGGCCGACGGCCAGGGCGATCGTGAGGAGGGCGACGGGGCGGCGGAAGCGATAGACGAACGCTCCCCAGCGACTGAACATCGGGTGGTCCTTTCCACGGACGGTGAACGGACGGGACGGCTGCGCTCGACCCCGTCGGCAACGGGTCGGACTTTAGAGAATCCCCATTCTCTTTGTCAAGCAGGAGCGGCGCCCGATCCGCAGGCTGGTGGTTGTGTCGCCGGTGGGCCGGCTGCTATGATGAAAACTGATCATTCGTTTTAGCGAGGGACCCGACGATGCCGCGCGTGTCGGCCGCCCACGAGGAAGAGGTCAGGGGGCGCATCGTTGCCGCCGCCCTCAGAGTCTTCGCCGAGAAGGGGTTCCACCGCGCCACGATGCAGGACATCGTTCGCCAGAGTGGCCTGTCGGTCGGCGCGATCTACACCTACTTCAAGAGCAAGGACGAGCTGTTTCTCGCCAGCTGCGACCTGTCGGCCGGGCAGGGGATCGGCGAGCTCGGTGAGCGCCTCACCGCCGGGCGGACTCTCGCTGAGCGGATCGCCATCTCGGTGGGCTACTTCCTCGACGGGGTCGACGATGTCGGCGACGCGCCCGGTCTCGCCCGCTTTCTCGTGCAGGCCTGGGCCGAGGCCGAAGAGGAGCCCGCCGTGCGCGAGATGCTCGTCCGCCGCCGCGAGCAGCTGGCGACCGTGGGACAGATCCTGATCCGCGAGGGGATCGCCAGCGCGGAGATCCCGGCCTGGGTGGACGTCGAAGGGCTCGCCTTCGCGGTCTCGGCCCTCTTCGACGGGATCCTCCTCATGCGAGTCGAGGACGGAGCGGCGTACCGGCGGGCCACGGCCGAGCGGCGCGTGCGCGCCCTCATGGAGCTGCTCCTCGCGGCCCGGCCGGATGCCCCGCGGCCGACCCTGCCGGCGGTCGCCCCTCGACCCGTGGACCGTGGTCGCCCGCCGAGGCTCCAGGCGTGACCCCTGGCAGCGGCGGCCGCCGGGCCACCATGATCCAGACCGTCACCGGCCGTGTTCCGGCCGACGAGCTCGGGTTCACCCTGCCCCACGAGCACACCGCGATCACCCTGTGGGGGATCAGGAACCGCTGGGACTACTGGGAGCTGACCGCGGACGAGCCGATCGTCGCGACCGAGCTCGAGGCATTCCGCGCCCTCGGCGGGAGCTGTCTGGTCGACCTGACTCTGCCCGGCGTCGGGCGTGACCCGGTCTGGCTCCGACGCCTCGCCGAGCGGACCGGCCTCTGGATCGTCATGGGCGCCGGCTGGTACCGCGAGGCCTACTACCCGCCCGAGGCACTGATCGACCGCCGTTCGATCGAGTCGCTGGCCGACGAGCTCGTCCGCGAGTTCCACGAGGGGGTGGGGCAGACGGGAATCCGGCCCGGGATCCTGGGCGAGATCGGGACCGACAAGCCGTGGGTCTCGGCCCAGGAGGAGCGCGTCTTCCGGGCGGTGGCGCGGGCATCGCGCGCGACCGGGATGGCCGTCACCACCCACGCCGTGATGTCCGACGTCGGGCTCGCCCAACTCCGGATCCTCGAGGATGCGGGGGCAGATCCGGGGCGGGTCGTGATCGGCCACGCCGACTCCTGGCCCTCGCTCGAGCACTACCTCCGGATCATCGAGCGCGGCGCGAGCATCGAGTTCGACTTCCTGGGCATGAGCTTCACGGTCATGGAGCAGTACGGCGAGGCGCGGGTCATCCGGCTCCTGCTCGAGCTCCTCGAGCGCGACCACGCCGACCGCGTCCTCCTCTCCCAGGACGTCTGCCACAACAGCCAGCTCAAGCCGTACGGCGGCAACGGCTACGTCTACCTCCAGGAGACGTTCCTGCCGCGCCTGCGCGGGGCCGGTGTGCCGGAAGAGACGATCCGACGGCTGACGGTCGACAACCCGCGCCGGATCCTGGCGCTGGCCGTCTGATGCCGCCCAGCTGGAGGGCGGTGGCCGGCTAGCTCTCGAGCGTCGCCTCGACCGAGAGCTCGACGTTGCCCTTCAGGGCCTGCGAGATCGGGCAGCCGTCCTTCGCCGCCTCGGCCAGCTCGCGGAAGCGTTCGGCCGTGATGCCGGGCACGACGCCTCGGACCGTCAGGGTGCTGGACGCGACTCGCCAGCCCGCCTCGGCCTTGTCGAACGTGACCGTGGCGCTCACCTCGAGCCGTGTCGGCGGCGTGCCGGCACGCCCAAGCCCGGCCGAGAAGGCCATCGAGTAGCACGCGGCGTGGGCGGCGGCGACGAGCTCCTCGGGGCTCGTCCGCCCGTCGGCCGCCTCGGTTCGCGAGGCCCACGTCACTGGGAGCCCGGTGAATGCCCGGCTCGTCGCGGCGCTGACGGTGCCGCTGCCGGAGAGGAGATCGCCGTGCCAGCTGGCATCGGCGCGACGGATGGCGGCCATGGGAACCTCCGTTTCGATCGCCTGGTCGTGGCCGGTTGTCAGGGCGATCGTACGACGCGAACGACGGGGGCGCCGGCGGTTACGCAACCTCCCGGTAGTGAGAGCCTACCCTCCGGGTCGGACCTTGCTCTCGCCCGCCATTCGCACATGCAGGTATTGCGTTTCCAACACATACGCTGTACATTCGCACACCATGGACGTTCGCGAGCGCCGGGCCCTCATCCTCCAGCTCATCGAGACCCAGGGGGAGGTTTCCGTCGCCGATGTGAGCCAGCGTGTCGGCGTCTCGGAGATGACCGTTCGCCGGGACCTCGAGGCGCTCGAGGGTCGCGGCGCGCTCATCCGGCTCCACGGGCGCGCCGTCGCCCCTGTCTCGCGCAGCTATGAGCCGCCATTCGACGTTCGCGTCGGCAGCGCGCCGGCGGCCAAGGAGCGGATCGGCGCCCTGGCTGCAAGTCTGCTCGCGGAGGGCGAGACGGTCGTGCTCGACGTCGGCACGACGACGCTCGAGGTGGCGCGGGCCCTGAAGGGACGGAGGAACATCACGGTTCTGACCCCGAGCCTCCCGATCGCGAACGTGCTGGCCGAGGAGCCCGGCATCCGCCTGATGCTCACCGGCGGCGTTCTTCGCCCGGGCGAACGCTCGCTGGTTGGCGATCTCGCGGTCGGGAGCTTCCGCGACTACCGCTTCGACACGGTCGTCCTAGGCGTCGGAGGGATCGACCTGGAGGCCGGGCTCACCGAGTACAACCTCGACGACACCCGGGTGAAGCGGGCAGCGATCGAGATCGCCCGGCGGATCATCGTCGTCGCCGACGCCACGAAGCTCGGCAGGGTTGCGTTCGCCCGGATCTGCCCGCTGGCCCAGGTCGACGTCCTCGTCACCGACGGGGCTGCCCCGGCCGACCTGATCGCGTCCATCGAGGACGCTGGAGTGGAGGTTCGACTCGCCTGATGGGACGGTTCCGCGATCTCTTCCCGGCTCACAAGCCGATCATCGCCATGGCGCACGTCCCGCCGCTGCCCGGGACGCCGCTCTACGACTCGCGGCGCGGGATCGACGGCCTCATCGAGAGCGTGCGCGCCGATCTGCGGGTGCTCCTGGAGGCCGGCGTCGACGCCGTCATCTTCTGCAACGAGGGCGATCGGCCGTACTCGCTCGAGGCGGGCTACGACGGCGTCGGGGTCATGACCCGCGTCGTCACCGAGCTGCGACCGACCGACCGCCCGTTCGGCGTCGATTACCTGTGGGACGCGCGGGCTGCCCTGGCGATCGGGGTCGCGACCGGAGCCGCCTTCATGCGCGAGGTGGCGACCGGGGTCTACGAGTCGGACATGGGGCTCTGGAACACCGACGCGGCCGGGCTCCTGCGCGAGCGACGGCGGCTGGAATCCGAGATCGCGATCCTGATGAACGTCACGCCCGAGTTCGCCTCGCCGATCGGCGGTCGAAGCATCGGGGCGGTGGCCCGCTCGGCCGCCGTCTCCAGCCTCGCCGACGCGATCCTCATCTCCGGCCCGATGGCCGGCGCGGAGCCGGACCTGGCGGCCCTCAGGGAGGCGCGCGAGGCGGTCGACCCGGAGATCCCCGTGCTCGTCAACACGGGCGCCAAATCGACGAACATCGGGGCCTTTCTGGAGGTCGCCGACGGGTGCATCGTCGGCAGTGACCTGAAGGTCGACGGCTACACCTGGAACCCGGTCGACCCGACCCGCGTACGGCGCTTCATCGAGGCGGCGCGGACGTGACGCTCCTGCTCGGCCTCGACATCGGGACGACGGCGACGAAGGCGATCGTCCTCGACGCAGCGCGCGGGATCGTCGCCGAGGCCGAGCGCCCCACCGTACTCCACGCCGAGCGACCCGGCTGGGCCGAGGAGGACGTCGACGAGTGGTGGACGAACGTCCGCTCGCTCTGTCGAGAGCTGGCCGATGGTCGCGAGATCGCGGCGGTCGGCGTGAGCGGGATGGTCCCGTGTGTCATCCTGCTCGATGCCGCTGGCCGTCCGGTCCGTCGCTCGATCCAGCAGAACGACGCGCGGGCAGACGTCGAGATCGAGGAGCTCCGGG
>CAYMBB010000022.1:0-16914 GCA_964388515.1 uncultured Anaerolineaceae bacterium | reverse complement strand
CGGCGTCGTCGAGCGCGCGGTCACAGCTCGTACCCCGAGCGTGCCGAACGGAGCACGAACAGGAAGAAGGGCGCCCCGATGACCGCCGTCACGACTCCGACCGGGACCTCGCCGAGGAGCCGGGCCACGACGTCGGCGCCGACCATCAGGCTTGCCCCGAGGAGCGCCGAGAGGGGCAGCACGAGCCGCGCGTTCGGACCGACGGCGAGCCGAACGACGTGGGGCACGACCAGCCCGACGAAACCGATCAGGCCCGCGATCGCGACCGCGGCGGCAGTCACGAGCGAGGCGAGCGCGATCAGGATCGCCCGCTCGCGCCGGACGTCGACCCCGAGGTGGGCGGCCGTCTCCTCGCCCAGGAGGAGGCCGTTGAGCGCCCGGGCCCGGAGGCCGATGGCCAGGCTCCCGCCGACGATGACCGGCAGGGCGACGGCGACCCGGGCCCAGGAGGCGCCTTCGAACCCGCCGAGGAGGAAGGCGAAGATCTGGCGCAGGTTCGTGCCCGACAGGTACATCGCCATCGCCAGGCCGGCCGCGAGGAGCGAACCGACGGCATAGCCGGTCAGGAGCAGGCCTGTCAGCGGCGCCAGGGTCGCCGTCCGGCTGAGGCGGTAGACGACCGCGATCGAGAGGAGCGCGCCGGCGAAGGCGAGCCCGTGGAGGAGCCCGAACTCGAGGACGAGAACCCGGATCGGGATGAGGACGGCGATCGCGGCGCCAAGGGCCGCCCCCGAGGCGGTGCCCAGGACGTACGGGTCGGCGAGCGGGTTGCGCAGGAGACCCTGGAACGTCGCCCCGGCGACCGCCAGGCCGAGCCCGACGGTCATCGCCGCCAGGACCCGGGGCAGGCGCAGGTCGAGGACGATCGTCTCGGTCGAGGCCGGCCAGGCCTGGGCGATCGGGGCGCCGAGCAGCCGGCGGGCGAGGATGGCGATCGTGTCGGCCGGAGCGACCGCGACCGAGCCGAAGCCGACGCCGAGCACGAGGGCGACGAGGAGCAGGCCGAGGGCGCCGCCGAACAGGAGCGCCGGTCGCCCTCGGCCGGGCCCGAGCCGGACGGCCCGAACGCGGGCCGCCGCGACCGGTTCGCTGCGCGTCGCCATCGGCCTGCCGTCCCCGCCCCCCTACTGCACCGGGGGAAGCGACGCGTCGGGATGGATCGCCAGGGCCAGGTCGCGCAGGCCCTCGACCAGCCGGGGGCCGGGCCGGGTGATGAGGAGGTCGTTGACCGGCCGGATCGCGCCGGTCTTGACGGCCGTCATCCGGCCCCAGCCCGGGCGGGCCGCAACATCCTTGGCCGTCGTGCCGTAGTTCGCGTCACCGAGCACGATCACCTGCGGGTCGGCCGCGACGAGCTTCTCGAGCGGGATCGAGAAGACGGTCGTGCTGCCAGTCGTGATCGGATCGCCGCCGGCCAGGCGGACCATCTCGGCCACGAACGAGTCGTCGGCCGGGCCGTAGATCTCCTTCGTCGCGTCGAGCTCGTAGAACGTCCGGGGATGGTCGAGGGACGCCGTGGCAGCCGCGATCGCCTCGATCCCGGCGCGCATCCGGTCGGTCATCTGGCGCGCCGCGGCCGGCTCGCCGATCGCCCGGCCGACGAGCTCGATGTCGGCCAGGACGCCGGCGACGTCCCTGGCGTAGACGACCAGGACCGGGATGCCGAGTGAGCGCAGGCGGGCGACCGCCTCGGGCGGGTTGAAGCCGTTGCCGCCGGCGATCACGAGGTCGGCGTTCAGGCCGACGATCTTCTCGACGTCGACGCCGGTGTACGAGGCGACGTGGGGCAGGGTCGTCGCCGCCGGCGGGTAGTCGTCGAAGTCGGTCGTGGCCACGACGCGATCGCCGGCGCCGAGGGCGAACGCAATCTCGGTCGTGGCCGGGGTGAGCGACACGATCCGGCGCGGCTCAGCGGCGAGCGCAACCGTGCCCCCCTCGTCGTCGGTCAGGGTGAGCGGGTAGGCGGCGGTCGGAGCCGGGGTGGGGGTCGGAGCCGGCGTCGGCGTGGCGCCTGGTGTGGCGGTCGTGATTGGAGCCAGCGAGCCGGTCGCGTCGGCCGGGATCGAAGCCGTGGCCGGCGCGCCCGCCGAGCAGGCCGCGAACGCGATCGCGGCGGCCAGCCCGAGCAGGGCACCCCGTGTCCCCCGAAGAATCGAGCGGCCCCTCGGTCCGGTCGGAAGGAGGGGCTCCTGGTCGTCTGGTCGCATGATCGGCCTACCCTTTCTCTCGAAGGTTCGAGCACGCACCACCGGGCCGGCGACCGGACTTGGGCTGACCCGAGGGACTCGGGCGGGCCTTCACCGTAGCGGGACTGTGCCGGACTCTCACCGGCTTCGCGACCCTGTGGCGGGGATATGAAACTGCTCATCCAGCCTACCAGATAAGCGGCCGCCAAGCGCCGCATGCGAGACTGGCGGCCTCGCCCTCCTCCCGCCCCACCATCCCGCCCGAGGAGGTTCCGGATGGAGCTCTCATCGACCAGCGAGCGGTCCCTGGATCGTTCGCCGGCGGCGTCGTCCGCGACCGGCGGCGTCGCCTTCCTGGCGCGGGTCGTCAGCCGGTCCGGCGGCCGACCAGCCGGCCGCGCCGCCCCGGCGCTCCTGCTTGTCGCGCTCGTGGGCCTGGTCGGCGGCTGCCTTGCCCCGGGCACGGGCTCCGGCGGTGCAACGACCGGCACGGCCTCGAGCGGGCCAGGCTCTGCGCCGGCCGGTGGCCCGGTCAGCTCGCCGGCCGTGGCCTCGCCCGGGACGCCGGCCGCGCCCGGCGCCGCCGTGCCGCCCGGCCTCATCGGCCGGACCTGGCTCGCCCCCGGTGCGGGCGGCGGCTGGGTGGCCGGGGTGCTCGGCCGCGCGAGCCGGCTCGAGATCGGCGCCGGCGAGCTGCCGGTCCGGGCGGCCGACGGACGGGTCGCGACCGTCGCCTTCCGGGCCGACGGCACCGGGTCGACGGTCCGGGTCCGCGAGGTCACGACCGGGCGCGTCCTGGCCGAGCTGGCCCGCTCGGAGAACATCAGCTCGGCCGCCTTCGCCGCCGACCGGCTGCTCATCGCCGGCCACGATCCGGTCCGGATCGGGACCGATCCCGGGGTCGCCGCGATCTCGCTCGCGGACGGGGCCGTCAGCGAGGTGGTCGAGCCCGGACCGCTGCCGGACGGCTGGACCGGGAGCGCGGCACGGGCCCTGGTCGGGTCGCCGTCGGGCCGAACGGTCGTCTCGAGCCTGTGCGCCGGGGGCCGCTGCGCCCTCGACGTCATCGAGCCGGCGAATGGCACCGTCCGACGGCTGATCGACGAGCTGGCCGGCTTCCCCGTCGCCCTGAGCGACGAGGTCGTCATCGTCGTCGCCGACGACCAGTCGCAGCTCGAGGCCTACGACCTCGCCACCGGGCTGCGGCTCTGGCAGCGCACGGGCGCGGAGTTCCAGTACGGCTACGTCACCTCCGACGGACGCTACGTCCTCTCGTACCTCGACCACCGCGAGCCGTGGCGCTTCGTCGTCTCGGTCATCGACCCCCGCACGAACGACGAGCGTGTCGTCCTCGCCCGCGACCCGGCCGAGGGCCTCGTCCTGTGGCCGGAGCTGTCGGGCGACGAGCAGGCCGTGCTCGGCGCCGGGGGACGGTTCGAGGACGTGAGCCAGGGCGCGCCGGTCGTCCGGGCGGACCTGCTCGACCTCGCCAGCGGCGCCCTGGCGCGGGGCGGGATCACGGTCGTCGTCGGCCGCTGAGAGCATCGCTCGAACCCCGCCGCCACCCGCCGCTGAACGGGAGGCATCGTCGTCATGCGCTCATCCATCGGGCACCGGGCCCTGCGCGCCGCGAGCGCGGCCGCGGTCGCCCTGCTCATCCTCGGCGTCGTGCCCGTGCAGGCCCATTCGCCGACCGTCGGCGGTTCGCGGGGCCAGTTCTCGGCCGGCCAGAGCCTGCCGTACCGCTTCGGCGGCACGTACCCCAGCTGGCTGACGAGCGCGACCCAGGATTCGCTGAACACGAAGTACCGCAGCTGGACGAACAACAACAGCCGTGGCCCCGAGCCGGTCTACAGCTCGACCGGGAGCGCGGTCGTCTACTACTCCGCATCGCTCCTGGCGCCCTGCACCGGGGGAGACCCGCAGTGGCTCCAGTGCGCCAGCGGCGGCGGCACCACCTCGTTCCGGATCTACATCCGGAACTTCGACGGGGCGCCCTACTCGGACTGGCGCTGGTGGGATACCTCGAGCTCGTGCACGAAACCGGGCGGCGGCACCGCCTCCGGTTGCTGGTACGTGCGCCGGGCCATGATCCACGAAGCCGGGCACGCGATCCCGACCTTCGGCCACGACAGCCAGACCGAGGACGACACGGTGATGCGCGCGACGAGCCCCGAGGTCGATCAGGCCGGGGGCAACCACTTCGTCTTCCAGCGCTGCGACCAGGCCGCGCTCCAGCTCCTCTGGGACGTCAAGGACTACACCCGCCCGTACGGCAACTGCTTCGACCACGTGGCCGGCCACGGCATCCGGGGCCTGATCACGACGGTGACCACGAACGGAACCTCGTTCAACGCCTGCGTCAGCACCGGCAAGCTGATCGGCGGTCGGCTGGCGGTGAAGATCGACTCGCTCTACGGGCTGCTCTCCAACAACCCGCTGGCCGGACGGACGCTCTGGTTCGACCGCAAGAGTCGGGCGGCCACGACCTGGACGCTCAGGGCCGAGTCGACGATCCCCAACGCGGCCACGACCGGCACGAACTGGACGCGGACGTTCAGCGCCCCGAGCACGCTCGGCGGGACGTACGACTACCGGGCTCACTACGACGGTGAGCCCGGGCTCGACCCCTCGAACGCTGCGACGTTCAGCATCGCCTGGTCCGCGAGCTGCTGAGCGCCCCTGGGACGGCGGGGCGGCAGGCCCGCAACGGCCGGCCGCCTCGCCGCGTTTCGCCAAATGATCGCCGGGCCGGTCGCTCAGGCGGTCACGGCCTGGCCGGCGGAGAAGATCGAGACCTGCGCCTCCTCCGGCAGCATGACGCCGAAGATCTTCTGGAGGGCAAGGAGATGAACGCAGGAACCCCAGCTCTCGAAGTAGTGGCAGGTGCAGTGCCACGTTCCGGCATCGAGACTGACATGGTGCGTGTCGTTGTCACCGCGGAACGTGAGCGAGAGCCGGTCGATCGTCACCCGATCGAGCTCCCGGGCGTAGCGATTCGCCTTCTCGACCTTGCCGATGAGAGAGCTGTGCATCGCCGAGAACCTCCGTCGCCCGCTGGCGGGCACTGCCGGGGCCGCCGTCCGGTCATGCACCGTCGACCGGTGATGGCGGTCGCCGGGTCCACTGTACAGCTGCCGGCCGCCGGGGTCAGCCCCCGAACTGCCGACCCTCCGGGGTACCTTCGGCCGCGCCGGCGCGAGGCCGCCGCAGGCCCCGGGTGGGCCGCCGGAGGCCCCGGGTGGGCCGCGGACGGTCGGTCGGCGGCCAGAGGATCGGAACATCCGTTCACGGCGGCCGGGCCGCTCAAGGGGCGGAGGTACCCTCGCGGCCGTAGTCGTCCTCGAGGCGGACGACGTCGTCGAGCTCGGGGGTCGAGACCTCGATCAGCTCGACCTGCTCGATGGCCTCGAACCGGTGACGCCGGCCGATCGGGATGCGGCGATGCCCGCCCGGGCCGAGCTCGATCGTCCGGATCACGCCGTCGCCATCCTCGAGGTGGAGCCGCAGCCGACCGCGGACGACGAAGATCGACTCGTCCTTGCGCCGGTGGAGCTGGAGCGACAGGCGCCGGCCGGCCTCGATCACGATCAGCTTACCGACGTAGCGATCGGTCCGGGCCCAGATCAGCTCGTGGCCCCACGGCTTGGCGACCCGCCGGGCCGGGCCGTCGTCCGCAGTGGCGGCCCTGTTCGGGCCGACATCCGCGCCGGGATCCGGCCGTCCGCCCGCCGACCGGCCTGCCTCGTCGTTCACGTGCCGCGCACGAGTCGCTCGCCGGCCGCGATCATCGCCTCGCGGGCCTCCTCCGAGGTCGCCTCGACGTAGACCCGGACGAGCGGCTCGGTTCCGCTCGTGCGCACGAGCAGCCACGAGCCGTCGGCGACGAAGAACTTGTAGCCGTCGCTCGTCTCGAGCAGGACGGTCCGGGTGACCGGCTGGCCGGCCAGGTCGCTCGGCCCGTGCTCGCGCAGGTCCTCGAGCAGGCGGCGCTTGACCGACGGATAGGCGGCACGATCGAAGTGGATGTCGACCCGCCGATAGAACGAGGGGCCGGCGATCGAGTGGAAGTGGGTGAGCGCAGCCGAGACCGGCCACCGGCCGGCCGCCTTCTCGCGCAGGAAGAGGTCGAGCAGGAGGAGGTCGGCGTAGACCCCGTCGCGCTCGGGCAGGTGCATCCCGAACCCGAACCCGCCCGACTCCTCGCCGCCCATCATCGCCCCGGTCTCGATCATCTTCGGGCCGATGTACTTGAACCCGACCGAGGTCTCGTGGACGGCGATCCCGTAGCGCGCCCCGAGCCGCTCGGCCATCGACGTATTGTTCACGCTGACCACGACCGGCTGGCGGAGGCCCCGGTGCTCGGCCAGGTAGTACATCAGCAGCCCGGTGACCTCGAGCTGGTGGATGAACACGCCCCGCTCGTCCGCCGCGCCGGCCCGGTCGGCGTCACCGTCGAGCAGGAGGCCGAGGTCGTAGCCGCCCCCGGCGAGAATCCCGAGCGCCTCGTCGATGTTCGGCCGGATCGGCTCAGGGTTGACCCCGCCGAAGTACGGGTTGCGCTCGCGGTGGATCTCCGTCACCCGGATCCGCCCGCCGGCCAGGAGCCGGCTGATCCAGCCCGCCCCGGCGCCCCACATCGGCTCGACCAGGATGCTCACGTCGGCCGCCTTGAGGGCGTCGAGGTCGAGGGTCCGGCGGACGAACCGCTCGTAGCCCGGGTAGGGGTCGAAGCGCTCGACGAGACCGGCCGCTTCGGCCTCGGCGAACGGGCGGCGCGGGATCGCCGTCCCGCCGTTGGCCGCGATCCCCGCCTCGAGCACGGCCAGGATCTCCGGCCCGGCGGCCGAGCCGGAGGGCGACTTCACCTTGAAGCCGTTGTCGGTCCACGGGTTGTGGCTGGCGGTGATCACGATCCCGGCCGCCGCCCCGCGCTGGACGACCTCGTACGACGACATCTGGGTCGGGACAGCCTCGACCGCGAAGGCGACCGGGATGTCGTGGGCGAGCAGGACCTCGGCCGCGGCGGCGGCGAAGTGCTCGCTGGCGAAGCGCCGGTCGTAGGCCACGACCACGCCCTTCGCCTGCTCGCCGCGCTCGACGACGTAGCGGGCCACCCCGTCGGCGCAGCGCCGGACGTTCTCGAACGTGAACTCGTCGGCCACGCGCGCCCGCCAGCCGTCGGTGCCGAACACGATCCGGGTGGGTGCCGGCACCTCGGCGATGATGCTCACAGCTGTTCCGCCTCCCTTGCAGCGACCCGCTCGACGAGCGCCTCGACGATCGCCCGCCCGGGGCGGGCACCGGCGAGCAGCGCGCTCGGGCCGTTGCCGTCGAGGATACCCCGGGCGGGCCCCGCCTCGACGCGCAGGCGACCGCCGACCCGACGGACGACCAGGTCGTTGGCGCCCGCCTCGACCGGCTCGCCGGCCTGGACGACCCGACCGGTGCCGGTCACCCCGAGCGCGGCCAGGAGCGCCGTCCAGCTCCCGATGTCGCTCCAGCCAACGTCCAGGGCGACCATGACGACCTGGCCGGCGGCCGCGGCCGGCTCCATCACGGCGTAGTCGATCGACGTGGCGCGGATGTCCGGGTAGACCGAGGCAAGCGTCCCCGCGGCGTGGCCGGACGCGACCGCGCCGAGGATGTCCGGGGCGTGCCCGGCCAGGGCGGCCGTGATCGCCCGCCGGCGCCACAGGAAGATGCCGGCGTTCCAGGCCACGCCCGGGATCGCCAGCAGCTCTCGTGCCCGCTCGACGGTCGGCTTCTCCTCGAAGGCGGCCAGGGGATGGGCGCGCAGGCCGTCGACCTGCTCGGCACGCTCGAGGATCGGGCGCAGGTAGCCGTACTCGGTGGCCGGCCGGTCGGCCCGCACGCCGACCGTCACGAGCGGCGACCCGATCCCGAGGCCGCCCCGGGCGGCCCTGGCCGCGGCGCGCAGCACCGCCCGGAAGCGCTCCTCGTCGGCGATCAGGTGGTCGGCGGGCAGGACGGCCATCACCTCCTCGGCGGGGCGGTCGATGGCGACCGCGGCGAGGGCGATCGCGGCCGCCGTATTCCGGCCGGCCGGCTCCTCGAGGACGGCCACGCCGGGCGCCTGGTCACGGACGAACGACCCGTAGCGCCGATCGGTGACCACGACGATGTCGCCCGGGCCGAGGCCGAGCTCATCGCCCTCGAGCAGGCGGCGGACCGTCCGCTGGAAGAGCGTCTCCTCGCCGAGCAGGGGGATGAACGGCTTCGGCCGTTCCGGACTGCTGAGCGGCCAGAGGCGGGTGCCGCCCCCGCCGGCCATGATCACGACGTACATCTGGCGCGATGATACGGGCCCCGGAGCCCCGAGGTCGGAGGCCAGCGCGGCGTTGACGCGACCGGAGCCGGGCCCGTAGGATGCGCCCACTCGCCGTCCCCGCGAGCCAGCGCCATCCCCCGGCCCCCGGCCGGAGATCCCGATCGAGGTTCCCCGTGACCGTCCCGTTCGCGCCGCACGAGACCAGCCCAGCCGCCCCACCGCCGACGGTCCTGGCCGCAGCCGGGGGCCCGGTCGCCGCGGGCGGGCTGTCGGTCGGCGCGGGGAGCGGGGACGGCCCGAGCCCGGACGTCGAGATCCTCGACGTCACGAAGCGCTTCGGTCCGGTCACCGCGGTCGACCACATGACCCTCCGGATCGCGCGCGGCGAGTTCTACAGCTTCCTCGGCCCCTCGGGCTGCGGCAAGACGACGACCCTGCGCATGATCGCCGGCTTCGAGCAGCCGAGCGAGGGCGAGATCCTGCTCGCCGGCCAGCCGATCGCCGGCGTGCCACCCTACCGGCGGAACGTGAACACGGTCTTCCAGCACTACGCGCTCTTCCCGCACATGAACGTCGCCCAGAACGTGGGCTACGGGCTGCGCCAGCGCAAGGTCTCGAAGGTCGAGGAGGAGCGCCGGGTGGGCGAGGCGCTCGAGCTCGTCCGCCTGGCCGGCTACGGCCGGCGCCGGACATGGGAGCTGTCGGGCGGCCAGCAGCAGCGGGTGGCGCTCGCCCGGGCCCTGGTCAACCAGCCGACGGTCCTCCTGCTCGACGAGCCGCTCGGCGCGCTCGACCGCCAGCTGCGCCACGAGATGCAGCTCGAGCTCAAGGAGCTCCAGGAGCGGGTCGGGATCACGTTCGTGTACGTGACCCACGACCAGGAAGAGGCGCTCACGATGAGCGACGTGATCGTGGTCATGCGCGACGGCCGGATCCAGCAGCAGGGCGCCCCGGAGGCGCTCTACCAGCGCCCGGTCAACCGGTTCGTGGCCGGGTTCATCGGCAGCTCGAACTTCCTTCCGGCGACCCTCGTCGGGCACGACCTCGCGACCGGGCGGGCCCGGATCGAGATCGCCGGCCTGGCCGTCGGGGGGATCGTGACCGACCCGCAGGCCCGGCCGGCCGCCGGCGCGCGCCTGACGGTCGCCATCCGGCCCGAGCGGTTCCGGCTCGAGCCGGCCGGCGGCGGCGAGGTGATCGAGGTCCGGGACGGCTGGCTGCGCGTGCCGGGACGAGTCAGCCAGGGGACGTACCTGGGCGACCAGACCGAGTACCGCGTCCGCGCCGAGGGTCTCGGCGAGCTCGTCGTCCGCCGCCAGAACGAGACGGCCGACACGCAGGCGCGCGCCTTCGGCCCGGGCGAGCCGGTCGTCGTCGCCTGGCACGAGGAGGCGAACCTGGTCCTCGCCGGCTGACGGCTTCGCCGGCCCCGGAGGCTGCCGGGCTCGCCGCCCGCAGGCTCGGGTCCGTCGCCCGCAGGCTCGGGCTCGCCCGGCTCAGAAGCTCGGCGGCGTCAGGACGAAGATCGCGCGGGCGGGCCCGTCCCCCACGTTCCGGGCGAGATGGGGCGTCCGGCCCGGGTAGGTGACGGCGTCGCCCGCCTCGAGCAGGTACGTCTCGGCCCCGACCGTCACCTCGAGCCGGCCCTCGAGCAGGAGCAGGCACTCCTCGTCCGCCTCGTGCTCGAAGGGCGCCTCGGCGCTCCGTCCGCCCGGCTCGAACGTGCTGATCGCGACCTGGAGCAACCCCTCCTGGCCAGAGGTGACGTACTCGTCGACCTCGCCCAGCCCACGCAGGCGGATCGTCCGCCGCTCGTCGTGGCGAACCAGCCGGCCGGTCGGCGGGACGCCGTCGAAGAGCTGGCCGATCGTGACCCCGAGCACCTCGGCGATCCGGGCCAGCGAACCGATCGACGGGCTGGCCCGGCCGCGCTCGACCTGGGAAATGAAACTGGGCGTCAGCCCCGAGCGCCCGGCGACCTCGCGCAGCGAGAGCGACTGCTTCGCCCGGAGCTGCCGGACCCGCGCCCCGAGCTCGATCTCGACCGGCGGCACCTTCACCCCCTGAGCTTCCTGTTCTCCGGATCGTACAGCGGGGCGGGCACGACCGCCGCCGGCCGGCGCCGGCCGAGGATCTCGACCTCGAGGGCGGTCCCCGGCGCGGCGAGCGAGGGCGGCAGGTAGGCCAGCCCGATCGTCGTCCCGACGATGTGGCCGACGGCCGCCGCGTGCAGGTAGCCGACGATGCCGGACCGGCCGTGGACGGGCTCGCCGCCGAACGGGATCGCGTCGTCGACCTCGATCGTCAGGCAGGCGAGCGTCCGCTCCAGCCCGCGCTCGCGCTGGGCGAGGAGGGCGTCCCGGCCGATGAAGTCGCCCTTGTCGAACCGGACGAACCGTTCCAGGCCGGCCTCGAGCGGGGTGTAGTCGGGCGTGATGTCGGCGCCCCACAGCCGGTAGCCCTTCTCGAGACGGAGGCTCTCGAGCGCCCGATAGCCGAAGTCGACGATCCCGTCGGGCTCGCCGGCGGCGACGAGGGCGTCGTACAGCCGCCGACCGTACTCGGCCGGATGGTGGAGCTCCCAGCCGAGCTCGCCGACGTACGAGATCCGGAGGGCGAGCACGGGCACGCCGGCGACCTCGATCTGTCGCGCCCGGAGGAACGGGAAGGCGGCGTTCGAGAGGTCGGCCCGCGTCCGGCGGGCGAGGATGTCGCGCGAGCGTGGCCCGGCCAGGGTCAGGACCCCGTAGCGCGTGGTGACGTTCTCGATCGTTACGCTGCCGTCGCGGGGGGCGTGGCGTTCGAGCCAGTCGAGGTCGTGGACCTCGGTCGCGGCGGCCCCGACGAGGTAGTAGCGGTCGGGCGCCAGGCGGGTGATCGTGAGGTCGCACTGGATGCCGCCGGCCGGGTCGAGGAACTGGCTGAGGACGATCCGCCCGTCGCTGGCCGGCAGGGCGTTCGCGGCGAGGCGGTCGAGGAAGGCCGCGGCTCCGGGGCCACGCACCTCGTACTTGGCGAAGCTCGCCTGGTCGAGCAGACCGGCTCGCTCCCGGACGCCCCGGCACTCCGCGGCCACCGGCTCGAGCCAGTTCGGGCGACGGAAGGTGAGCCGGTCGACCGGCTCCACGTCGGGCGGGGCGAACCAGAGCGGGCGCTCCCAGCCGTTCCGGGCGCCGAAGACCGCCCCCTTCCCGGCGAGCCGGTCGTGGATCGCGCTCTGCTTCAGCGGACGGCCCGCCGGGCGCTCCTGGTGGGGGTAGTGGATCGCGTACTCGTGCTCGTAGACGTCGCGGGCCCGGTCGACGAGGTAGTCCGTGGCACAGGCGTGCGGCCCGAACCGCCGCACGTCGGTCTCCCGGAGGTCGATCGAAGGCTTGCCCTCGACGATCCATTCGGCAGCGTACGCGCCCGCCCCGCCGCCGAAGACGATCCCGAAGATGCTGAAGCCGGCCAGGACGTGGACGTTGCGCAGGCCCGGGACCGGGCCCATCAGCGCCCGGCCGTCGGGCGTATAGCCGTCAGGACCGTTGACCACCCGCCGGATCCCCGCCTCGCCGAAGAGCGGCACCCGCTCGGCGGCCGCGGCGAGCACCCCCTCGATCTGGGGCAGGTTGGGCGCGAGGAGCTGCTGGCCGAAGTCGGGCGGGATGCCCTCGATCGCCCAGGGGAGCGGGTTCGGCTCGAACGGTCCGCAGAGCAGCCCGCCGGCCTCCTGGCGGATGTAGAACGAGCGCTCCGGGTCGCGCAGGACGGGCAGCTCCCGGTCGCGGCCGCGGAGCGCCTCGATCGGCTCGGTGACGACGTACTGGTGCTCGAGGGGCACGATCGGCAGGTCCGTCCCGGTCATCCGGGCGATCTCCCGTGCCCACTGCCCGGCCGCGTTGACGACGATCTCGGCCGTGATCGTGCCGGCGTCGGTAACGACGTCCCACTCGCCGCCCGGGCGCGGCTCGAGGGCGAGGACGCGCGTCCGGCGCAGGATCGTCGCCCCGCGCTCGCGAGCGCCGCGGGCGAGCGCCTGGGTGACGCTGCTCGGATCGACGTAGCCGTCGGTCGGGGTCCAGGCCGCGCCGAGGACGCCATCGAGCGAGGCGAGCGGCCAGAGCCGGGCGACCTCGGCCCGACCGAGGAGCTCGAAAGGCAGGCCGAGGATCCTCGCCCGCGCCGCGGCGTGACGGTACTCGTCGAGCCGGTCCGGGACGCTCGCCAGGCGAACGCTGCCGACCTGGTGGAAGTCGACGCGCTGGCCGGTCTCCGCCTCGAGCGAGCGGTAGAGCTCGATGCTGCGCATCAGGAGCCGGGTGAGCTGGAGGCTCGAGTGATACTGGGTGCACAGCCCGGCCGCATGCCAGGTCGAGCCGCTCGTCAGCTCGCCGCGCTCGACCAGGGTCACGTCGGTCCAGCCGAGGCGGGCAAGGTGGTAGAGCAGGCTGCAGCCGGCGATGCCGCCGCCGATGACGACCACTCGACTGTGCTGGCCCACGCCGTCCTCCCTCTCGCGGTGGCCCTGCCCGTTCGCTCGCAGTCCCAGCCCGCTGTGCAGTAACACTACATCAGCGAACGTACGCCAGCGAACGCCACGGCCGGTCACCAGTCGTCAGCATCCGACCATGATCCGCGCGGAGCGATCCGCGCGGGCGCGCCGGAAAGAATCACCATTGACCGATCGGCCCGGGACCCCTACCATGCGCGCCCATAAAGCGCCACTACATGGCACCGGGCGCATGGCCGGGGCGAGCGTCGACCGTGGGACGGGTCCTCGCCGAGCTGGAGGAGCAAGCAGTGGATCGCAGTGAGTTCCTGAAGCACTACCGCGCCTACCAGCGCGGCCGCATCTCGCGACGGACGTTCCTGCAGGTCACCGGCCTCGGGACGGCGGCGGCCGTGATCGCCGCCTGCGCCCCGAGCGCGACGACAAGCCCCGCCGCGAGCGAGGCGCCCTCGGCTGCCCCGACGACCGGCGCGGCGAGCGAGACGCCGGCGGCGAGCGCAGGGATCGACCCGCTCGCCGACTGGACCCCGCCCCAGGGCGTCGACCTGGGCGACACGCTCGAGCTGACAACCTGGCCGAACTACCATGACCCGAAGACGCTCGACCGGTTCACCGAGCTGACCGGGGTGAAGATCAACGTCACGGTCTTCGGCTCGAACGAGGAGATGCTCGCCAAGCTCCAGGCCGGGGGGACCGGCTGGGACGTCCTGGTGCCGACGAACTACACGTTCGAGACCTACGGCAAGCTCAAGCTCCTGGAGCCGCTCGACCTGACGAAGATTCCGCGCTTCGATGCGTCGCGCTACGAGGCGCGCTTCCTGATGCCGGCCCACTACCCGGCCGGCTCGCCGGACCTGTACGGGATCAACAAGGACTGGGGCACGACCGGCTACGTGATCAACACGAAGTACGTGACGAAGCCGATGACCAGCTGGAAGGACTTCTGGGATCTCGCCCGGGCCGACTACAGCGGCAAGGTGACGATCCACGACTACCAGCTGACGGCGATCGGCAACGCTCTGAAGTACTTCGGCTACTCGTTCAACTCGGTCGACCCGAAGGAGCTCGCCGACGCCGAGAAGCTCCTGCTGGAGGTGAAGCCGCACCTGTTCGCGATCACCAGCGACTACCAGCCTGCGATGCGCAACCAGGACGCCTGGATCGCGATGGCCTGGACCGGCGACGCCGTGCAGCTGAACCGCGACATCCCCGAGATCAAGTACGTGATCGGCAAGGAGGGCGGCGAGATCTGGTCCGACTTCTTCGCCGTCGTGGCCGGTGCGCCCCACCGCGAGGCGGCCTACGCCTTCCTCGACTACATGGCGACCCCGAAGGTCGCGGCCAGGGACGCCGAGTTCCACGGCTACCCGGTCGTCGACTCGGCGGCGATCGAGCTCCTGCCGGACGCGATGAAGTCCAACCCGATCGTCTACCCACCGGCCGACCAGCTGGCGCCGCTCGAGTTCGGCGCCGCCGTGACGCTCACCGACCCGAACCGGGCCGAGCTCTGGGCACGCGTCAAGTCGGCCTGAGCCCGACCCCGCCAACCGGACGGCCGGCTGCGCCAGCGGCCGGCCGTCCCGCCCGCCCCGCACCGAGCGGACTGCAGCCGTGACCCCTCCCGACCTCGCCATCGCCCGGACCTCGCCCGCCGGGAGGGAGACCGCCAGCCACTGGCGGATCCGCCTGGCGACGGCGCTGATGCTCGCCCCGATGAGCGCCTGGTACTTCTTCCTGCTCGTCGTGCCGCTCGGAATCCTGCTCGTGTTCAGCGTCGGCGAGCGGGCCCCCGAAGGCGGCTACCAGCCCGGCTTGACGCTCGAGAACTACGTCAACCTCTCGACCCGGGCGACCGCCTTCGGCAACACCCTCTGGATGGCCGCCGCCGGCACGATCCTGTGCATCCTCGTCGGCTACCCGCTCGCCTACTACCTCGCCACCCGGGCCGGAAACAAGAAGACGGTCCTGCTCATCCTGGTCATCGTCCCGTTCTGGACGAGCTTCCTGATCCGGACCTACGCCTGGCTGACGATCCTCGGCAACACCGGCATCCCGGCCCTCCTCGAGACCGCCGGCCTGGGCAGGATCGTGCTCCTGAACACGCCCTTCGCGGTCATGCTCGGGATCGTCTACAACTACCTGCCGCTGATGGTCTTCCCGCTCTTCGTCAGCCTCGAACGGCTCGACAAGCGGCTGCTCGAGGCCTCGAAGGACCTCGGCGCCGGCCGCTGGGCGACCTTCCGCCAGGTGACCCTGCCGCTCACCCTGCCCGGCCTCCTGAGCGGCGCGATCCTCGTCTTCATCCCGATCATGGGCGAGTACCTGATCCCGGCCCTGCTCGGCGGCGGCAAGGTCTTCTTCGTCGGCAACGCCCTGTTCGACATGTACCTCCAGTCGCGCAACTGGCCCTTCGGATCGGCCGCCGCGATCGGGCTGATCCTCGTCGTCCTCGTCGCGGTCAGCTTCTACCTCTGGTTCGGCTCGCGCGGCCGGGTCGAACGCCAGGTGTCGCTCCTGTGAGCGCGGACGCAGGGGTCGGCCGACCGGGGGTCGGCCGACCGGGCGCCGCTCGGGCGGACGCTCGCCGCGGGCTGGCCGGTCATCGGCCGCGGGCCGCTCTCGACCGGGTCGGGCGCTGGGTCGACGCGCTGTTCCGGAGCCACGCCGCGCTGGTCTACGTCTTCCTCTACGTCCCGATCGCGCTCGTCGTCCTGTTCAGCTTCACGGCCGGAGAGCGGAGCGGCGAGCTCCGCGGCCTGTCGCTGCGCTGGTACGGGACGACCCTCGGCGACCAGTTCGTCGTCCGCGCCCTGGGCAACAGCCTCGTCGTCGCCTTCTCGACCTCGATCATCGCCACGACCTTCGGCACGATCGCCGCGCTCGCGCTCAGCCGCGCCCCGCGGGCGATACGCACCGTGCTCGACGGGCTGACCTACGTCGCGATCATCATCCCGGGGATCGTGATCGGGATCGCCACCCTCCTCTTCTTCGTCAACGTCTTCGGCTGGATCAACCCCTGGATCGCCTGGCTCTGGTCCTCGCTCGGGCTCGGCGGCCGGCCGCTGGCGCTCGGCCAGGGGCTGCACACGGTCGTCGCGGCCCACGTCGTGTTCACGATGGCGATCGTCGTCGTCCTCGTCCGGACCCGCCTGGCCGGGATGGACCGCTCGCTGATCGAGGCCTCGGGCGATCTCTACGCCACGCCCTGGCGGACGTTCCGCCAGGTGACGCTGCCCCAGCTCGCGCCGGCGATCCTGGCCGGGGCGCTCCTCGCCTTCACCTTCAGCTTCGACGACTTCGTGATCGCCTCGTTCGTGAGCGGGCCGGGTCAACCGACGCTGCCGATGTACGTCTTCGCCTCGATCCGGCGTGGGATCACCCCCGAGATCAACGCGATCGCGACCCTGATCCTGCTCGTCACGCTCACGGTCCTGTTCGTCGTCCAGCTCATCTACCGGCGCCAGGCGCGCCAGGCCGAGGCACTCCGGACGGCCGCCGAGCGGGTCGAGGCCGAGTTCGAGGACCTCGCTCCCGGCGGCGCCGCGGCGGCGGCCTGACACCCACCGTAGCGCCGGTGACAGCCCGGAGGTGACCTGACCATGGCCGACCGGTTCCCGCTCGACAACGTCGATCGCTGGCGCGGCCCGACGGCCTCCCAGGCGGCCGGCCTGACCCTTGCCGCCGCCCGGGCAATCATCGACGCCGTCCAGGCCGAGGCGCGCGCGCTGGGCGTGGCGATGTCCTGCGCGGTCGTCGATTCGGGCGACCAGCTCGTCGCCTTCGAGCGGATGGACGCCGCCGACCTGGTCGGGATCACGCTCGCCCAGGACAAGGCGTTCACCGCCCTCGCCAACCGGATGTCGACCGGCGAGCTGGCGCCGATCACGCAGCCGAACACCGAGTTCTTCGGCTACCACACGGTCGCCGGCGGGCGGACGATCATC
>CAYMBB010000021.1:13594-17097 GCA_964388515.1 uncultured Anaerolineaceae bacterium | reverse complement strand
ACGAGCGACGGTCGGGTGCCGCGAGAGCGCGACGACGAGCGGGGGGACGGCGTGCAGGGGGCGGGCGGGCAGCAGGGCGCCGGTGGCGGTTGGCGCGCCGGCAGGGGGGGTGGGGGACGACTGCAGTATCGCGGCGGTTGCCCCCCCGGCGACGAACGGCAACGGGCCGAGCGGCTCCCCGGTCCTCGTCATCGACTCGGTCGCCTGCATCGCAGCCGCCGCCTCGGCCAGCCGGGCCGCCAGGCGCTCCTCGAACCGGAACGAGGGGTGGACGCGGACGAGGTCGATCGAGAGCTGACGGGCGGCGCGGCGCAGCGCCGGCGGGAGCGCCGCGTCGGAGGGCGCATCATCGGCCCGCCGCTCGCCCGCCAGGAGCAGCGATTCGGGGTAGCGATCGGTGACCAGCGCCTCGGCCTCCGCCCCGTCGTGCCGGAAGAGGGTCACCGTCGCCCGCCGGTCTCGAGGTCGCGGGCGACGCTCCGCAGCGCCCGGTGGATGAGCACCCGGACCGCGCCCTCCGAGCGCCCGAGGATACCGGCGATCTCGGCCGTCGACATCTCCTCGACGAAGCGCAGCACGAGCGCGCGCCGGCGGTCGGCGGGCAGCCGGCCGACGGCGGCCCAGGCGGCGAGCGCCTCGTCGCGGACCGCGGCCCGGCCTTCGACGTCGAGAGGGTCGGCGATCACGGCTGCCGCCTCGAGCGGCAGGTCGCGGTGCCGGCGGCGGCCGCGGCGCTGGTTGGCGACGACGTTCCGGGCGATCTGGAAGAGCCAGACGCGGAAGGTCGAGGCGCCCTCGCCGTCGGCCGGCAGGGCGCGCTCCTCGAAGCGCGGCAGGGCGGCGAGCGCCTGGAGGAACGTCCGCTCGGTTGCATCCTCGGCCTCGTGGTGATCGCCGAGCTCGTAGTACGCGTAGCTGTACACCTGGGCAAGGTACTTCCGGTAGAGGGCATCGAAGCGCGTCGGGTCGCGCCGGGCGGCCTCGACGAGGGCTCGATCGCGATCGAGATAGGCGACGCGCGGGTGCTGCCGCGCCTCGACGGCCGCACCTGCTCTCCTGAACACCGGGCGACCCATCCCGTTACACCGCCCCGGCCAGGCGAAGGTGGCGGATCTCGCCGCTCAGGACGGCTCGCTCGCCCATGGGCGCACCGGGGTCCTCGACCAGCAGGGCGCCCGAATCCGGGTCCGCCCCGACCGCGCGGACGACCTCGCTCGACCCGTCCGGCAGCGTAAGGCGGACGAGGCGCCGGTTGGTCAGCTGGCGGTCGAGCCAGTCGCCAGCATCGAACCGGCCGGCGCGCAGGGCGAGTGTCCGCGGCTCGAGGCGCGACAGGAAGGCGTCGAGCAGGAGCGCGAGGTCGATCGGCCGGCCCCTGGAGGCCTCCCGGAGGCTGGTCATGTCGGCCGCCAGGTCGGCCGGGAACTCTTCTGCCGGCCAGTCGGCGTTCACCCCGATCCCGACCACGACCTGCGGGTCGGCCGAGCCGAGTCCCCGGGTCTCGCCGAGGACGCCGGCGACCTTGCGCACGGGACTGCCGGCGGCGGCCCCGGCGGCCGGGTCGGCCTCGGCCCCAGCTACCCCGGCGGCCCGGTCGGCCTCGGCACCGGGGGCGGGATCGACCTCGATGACGAGGTCGTTCGGCCATTTCAGGCGGATCGACCGATCGCGCAGGCCGGCCACCTCCTCGGCCGCGTCGGCCATCGCCAGCGAGACGATCGCGGCCAGGCGCCAGGCGTGCCGGGGCGCGAGCCAGATCGGTCGGAAGCCGAGCGACAGGAGGAGCGCCCGGCCGGCCGGCGCCTGCCACGTGCGGCCCTCGCGGCCGCGGCCGGCCGACTGCTCGTCGGCGAGGGCGAGGCAGACCTCCGGGGTTCCGGCGGCGAGCCAGCCGGCGACGATGTCGTTCGTGGACGGGACGACGCCGAAGCGCTCCTGGCGCGAGAGGAACGGCGCCTCGGTCGCGGGGCTCGAACCGGTCGCGCGCCTCGCGGGGCTCGCGGGACTCGCGGGGCTCGAGCGGCTCGGACCGGTCGCGGTGCCGGCGGCGGTGGCGGCGCCGGGGCCGCTCGCGGGGCCCGCGTCAGGAGACAGCGGTCGTCCCGCCGGCGCCGAAGGCGGCCGCGTGGAGTGAGGCAGCCGCGTCGAGAGTGCCATCGACGGTCTCCGGTCGCTCCAGCTCGAAGGCGGCGTGGAGGGCCCGGACGGCGGTCTCGAGCGCGTCTTCGGCGATCATGCACGTGATCCGGATCTCGCTCGTCGTGATCATCTCGATGTTCACGCCGGCATCGGCGAGGGCGCCGAACATCCGGGCGGCATAGCCCGGGGCGTTCTGGATGCCGGCCCCCACGATCGAGACCTTGGCCACGCTCGAGTCGGTCGTCAGCTCGCGGAACCCGAGCTCCCGGGCAATCGGGTCCAGGATCCGCTTCGCCTTCGCCAGCTCCACCCGGGGCACGGTGAACGAGAGGTCGGTCGCGCCGCGGTGACCCACGTTCTGGACGATCATGTCGACGTTGATCCCGGCCTCGGCCAGTGGCTCGAACACGCTCCGCGCGACGCCGGGCCGATCCGGCACCTCGACGAGCGTCACCTTGGCCACGTTCCGGTCGTGGGCGAGGCCGCGGACCTTGTTGCGCTGCTCCACGAGCGGGTCCTCCTTGATGAGCGTGCCCGGGGCGTCCTCGAACGAGCTGAGGACCTCGATGACGACGCCATTCACCCAGCCGAGCTCGACCGCCCGGGTCTGCATCACCTGGGCACCCTGGTGGGCGAGCTCGAGCATCTCCTCGTAACCGATGACGGCGAGCTGGCGGGCATCGGGCACGACCCGGGGGTCGGCGGTGTAGATGCCCCGGACGTCGGTAAAGATCTGGCAGCGGTCGGCGTTCAGGCGGGCGGCGAGCGCGACCGCGGTCGTGTCCGAGCCGCCCCGGCCGAGGGTCGTCGTCTCGGCAGCATGGACGACGGCGGCCGGAGCTACGGTGCCTCCATTCGCGTCGGCGTCGTCCGGCGCCCTGAGCACGGTCTGGCTGACTCCCTGGAAGCCGGCCACGATGACGACCTTGCCGGCCGCGATCTCGGCCCGAACCCGGCTCGGATCGACGTTCGCGATCCGGGCCTTGCCGTAGCGGCCGTCGGTCGAGATCCCGGCCTGGGCGCCGGTCAGCGAGATCGCCGGGACGCCGAGGGCGTGGAGGGCCATCGAGACGAGGGTCGCGCTCTGGTGCTCGCCGGTCGCGAGCAGCATGTCGAGCTCGCGCGGGTCGGGATCGTCGGTGATCGCGCCGGCCAGGGCGAGCAGCTCGTCGGTCGTATCGCCCATGGCCGAGACGACGACGCACAGGTCCGACCCGTTCGCGCGCTCGCGGGCGATCCGCTGGGCGACGCGCCGGATCCGGTCCGCGTTGGCGACGGACGAGCCGCCGAACTTCTGGACGATCAGGGGGGCTGACATCGCCGCGAATTCTACCAGCGGGCGGCGGACGGCCCCGCTGCGGGGC